>NZ_JAHHPM010000025.1 GCF_024606345.1 Endozoicomonas sp. YOMI1 | reverse complement strand
TCAGGATGAACGGAGATCGAGTTCAAAATGTTGAAATTAATTCGGGACAATTCCTAAGAAGGGAAAGAGGATGAGGATAGGAAATGGCCATGAATAATACCCTTCAAAGCTCTGGAAAACGCTCTGTTGGTGCATGGATTAACAGTGGTGCTCCCTGGGTCTGGCTAAATGCCGGTGCGGTTGCCATCAGTCTTGTTCTGGTGATCGGGCTGCTGGGATTGATTGCTGTGCGGGGGCTGGGGCACTTCTGGCCAGGCCAGATCATGATGGCCGATTACCAGCCCCCCGGGCAGACCATTAGAATGGTCGCCGGAGAAATTACCGACAGTGAAGAAGTCCCTGCGGCTCGTCTGGCGTCATCAGGCCTTGATGTTGTCGACGGGCAGGCGCTTTATACCCGTAATCTGTTGAAGCAGGGCAATCGGGACCTGAGTGGTGCTGACTTTGTCTGGATCGTCGATGAGTGGCTGAGTAACCGCCAGTACCCTGAAGACATCATGGTGCTTGAGCGTCGTGAATGGGGCAATTTCTCCGGCTTCCTTGAGTCCGTTCAGGAGAATGGCGCCACCGTTGCCAGTGGTGAATCGGCCTGGACCGTCTTCAATGAGCGCTTGGATCGGGCACTCGGGATTTATCAGGCAATCTACCAGATTGAAAAACACGACATTGGATCAATTAACGCCTCTATAGAGCAGCTGCGGCTGGCCGAGCGTCGTCTGGAGCTGAGCGGTGCTATCAATCCTGTCGGTCAGGCAGAGATTCAGGCTGAACGAAAACGGCTGAATCAGCAATATCAGCAACTGGAAACCCAACTGGGTGATCTTTACCGGGCGTTCAACCGTGACAGCTTTGTGGCCAGAACCGTTGATGGACAAACGCTGGAACAGCCGATCAGTAAGGTGGTTCGTGCCTATCAGCCCAATACCCTGTCACTGACCGACAAAATGGGCTTCTACTTTGACAAGGTCGGTGAGTTCATCCTTGATGATCCAAGGGAAGCCAATACCGAAGGCGGTGTCTTCCCCGCCATCTTTGGCACGGTCATGATGGTGATTCTAATGTCCATTATGGTGACCCCTTTCGGCGTCATCGCTGCCGTCTATCTGCGAGAGTACGCCAGTCAGGGCTGGATGACCCGGGCCATCCGGGTGGCAGTCAATAACCTTGCGGGGGTTCCCTCAATCGTTTACGGGGTCTTTGGCCTTGGTTTTTTCATCTACTTTGCCGGCGCAAAAATCGATAACCTGTTTTTTGCCGAGGCCCTACCATCACCCACATTTGGTACTCCGGGACTGTTGTGGGCATCCATTACCCTGGCTCTGCTGACCCTGCCGGTGGTGATTGTCGCCACTGAAGAGGGACTGTCCCGTATTCCCCGCTCCGTTCGGGAAGGGAGTCTGGCCCTCGGTGCCACCAAGGCGGAAACGCTGTGGCGGGTCGTACTGCCCATGGCTAGCCCGGCCATGATGACGGGGTTGATACTGGCGGTTGCCCGTGCGGCAGGGGAAGTAGCACCACTGATGCTGGTGGGGGTTGTTAAGCTGGCTCCCAGCTTGCCGCTGGATGGTAACTACCCCTATCTGCATCTTGATCAGAAGTTCATGCATCTGGGCTTTCATATTTTTGATGTGGGTTTCCAGAGCCCGAACGTGGAAGCCGCCAGGCCTTTGGTGTACGCCACTGCCTTGCTGCTGGTGATGGTTATTGCTGTGCTGAATCTGTCCGCCGTTGCTATTCGCAACCATCTACGGGAAAAATACAAGAGCCTTGAGGATTGAACACGATGTCTGCTGAAGAGTCTTATGACGTCATCGATAGAAAGCCGGAAGAGGCCTTTGATGAAAAAATGGATGAAAGCCTGAAAAAGACGCTGAGTGAGGCTCTTACTGTGAAAACCTCCATAACGTATCCTGAAAACAGTTTGGAAAATCGTGCCAGTGTTGCCGCTGATAGCCGTCGTTCCCAAGCCCCTGTGCAACCTGATCGTGCTGAACAGCCTTCCGGATTCTCCGGGGCTTTTAATCCTGAGTCCCTTGGGCGTGCTCGTTCTGTAATGAACCTTGAGCATGAACTGACCAGTATGGAGGTGTCTGGTTTGAACCTGTTCTATGGCGAGAAGCAGGCGCTGTTTGATATCTCCATGAAGATACCGCAAAAGCGTGTAACGGCGTTTATCGGGCCTTCGGGCTGTGGTAAATCCACGCTGCTGCGCAGTATGAACCGGATGAATGATCTGGTGGATGGCTGCCGTGTGGATGGGCAGATACGGCTCGCCAATGCTTCTGGTGTGCAACAAAATATCTACGGGAAATCCGTCAATGTGGCTGATCTTCGTCGTCGGGTGGGGATGGTGTTCCAGAAGCCGAACCCATTCCCGAAGAGTATTTATGAAAATGTTGCCTATGGCTTGAGAATTCAGGGCATTAATAAAAAGCGGGTACTGGATGAGGTTGTGGAGTGGGCGCTGAAAGGGGCTGCGCTCTGGAATGAAGTGAAGGACCGCCTCCATGAAAGCGCACTGGGCCTGTCCGGTGGGCAGCAGCAGCGCCTGGTCATTGCCCGGACCATTGCGGTGGAACCCGAAGTATTGCTCCTGGATGAGCCAGCATCAGCACTTGACCCCATCTCCACATTGAAGATTGAAGAGTTGATCAATGAGTTGAAGTCCAGATTTACCATTGTGATTGTCACCCATAACATGCAGCAGGCGGCACGGGTTTCGGATTACACCGCATTTATGTATATGGGGCAGATGATTGAGTATGGTGACACAGACAGACTGTTCACCAATCCCCGTAAGAAACAGACTGAAGACTATATTACTGGCCGTTATGGCTGAGGTGGCGTTCTTTCCTGAATCTCAACAGCTTACCAATTTGTCGTAAAGCCTCGCCCACTCGGGCGAGGATATAAGACGGGAACGCGGGGAGCGTTCCGCTTGAGTGTTTGCACATACTTTGCTAACTTTCTCTGGTCTCTTGTAGACCTACCGTCGGGCAGACGGGATGTT
>NZ_JAHHPM010000024.1 GCF_024606345.1 Endozoicomonas sp. YOMI1 | reverse complement strand
CCTCAATTTCTCGCAATCCTCGCTACGGGCGCTATTCTCGGACAGCCTCCTAGACTATGGGGGCAAGTGATTGAAACTGCTCACTGTTGTACCGATCTTGAAGTCCACGGGCGATCTTTGCATCCTCATCCTCTTGTTCAGCCTTAATTCTTGTTTGCCTTTGCTGATTTACTTGCTCAAAGAGTCGAATGCGCTCATCTTTCAACAGTTCAATTTGCTGTTGCATTTCTTCTGATACTTTTAACTGAGCCTGGTATTCTTTGTATTCCTTCTGGAACCTTTTACAGGATTCATTTATAGCCGTTTCGTGGTCTTGGGAATTAATCAGGTTTAGAATGCAGGAAGGGAGCAAAGTGCTATTTCCAGAGCGGTTTTCAGTATAATGCCAATGAACAAAGGCTCTTTCGACCTCGAGCATTCGTTGTGGAAAATCTTCAAGATTTGAGTAAATCCGTTCAAGTTTTTTGTAGTGATCGCTCTCTTTGAAGTCTAAAAGCGTAACTAATGGATTCTCTTTTACAGGAGTATGTTGATCGCAGTACTGTTTAAATTGTTTTTCCGCATCAAATGACTCTGTAATGGTCTTGATAAATGATTGACCCATTTCTCGTTCCACGAGTGCGCAGTCTGGCGACAAGCGAGCATGCTCAATCCACGGGATATCACCAGGTTTCCAGTTGCCAATATCCATATCACACGACTGACAATGAACTATGTCACGATTTTTTCTGCAGGAAAATCCCGCATCAGCCAATTGCTTCGGAGTATGGTGGGGGAAGTTCTTCTCAAAGCCCTTGAATGTGGCTACTTTGGTCGTAAGTATTTCAGTTTGTTGAAAGGGGCTTGGCGTGTTCCCGAGGGGAAACGGGGTATAAGCATGCCCGTAAGGGGCACGATGTGCTTGACGGGTATGCAGATCCCTTGGCTCAAACGGCGTGTTGGGAGGCTCAAGAGTCACTAGTAATCCTGGAACCGGTGCATAACAACGAAGACCAGTAAATGAGTTGCCCGCCAGGGGGTTACGAAAGTGAGCCGGTGTATGGCTCTCTTCTCCGGGTCCTGCTTCTCTGGGGCCCCTTGGTTGAGGGCAGTATTCACGCTGTGGGGCTCGAAGGACATTTGGGTTAAGAAAACGACCATCCATACTGAAAATCCATCCAAAGTTATATTCATTATGACCTTTCGACCAGTTTCTTTCAGAGAAGTTCCCTCTGACTAATTCAATGTCTCCCGGCTTTGGGATGCACCGGCGCAGCCCTACATTCATCAATAAGGTGTTGAATGGTCAGAACAGGATGTTTCAACAGCAGGCGGGGGCCAGCCCATTTCATCACTTCACGAATTTGTCGCCGTTGTTCCGGTTTGTAGCAGTGGACCTGGCAGTTAGCGCAGGTGGGTTTTTCGACACCATAAATACAGCGTTCAAGTCGGCGCTTGCTGAAAGCCAGCAGGGAGAGGCATTCATGCACAGGGTGGGGTGCTGCTGGTGGTGGTGGTGTTGGCAGTAAAGCTCAATCATGCGGGTAACGGTAAAATATTCACGGGTCAGCCTGGGGTGATCCTTCAGACGGCCTTTGAGAGCGAGGGGCATAAACAACGTAACCTTCTCTGTTTCGAGAAAGCTATCCTCCCATAATCCGCCTTGATTGCCAAACCAGGCCCTGGCCATTGGAAAATGGTACTTACGAAGTCTGATAGCCATTGAGAACCAGCTCATCCGTGTTATTTGTACCAATAGACTTGTGACAAAAAGGAACTTTTCTCAAGAAATTATTTCTAATACTCAAGTACTGAACAAATTTGCTCAGCCTATTAAAATACTCACTTGAGTAAGTAATCATGCAAACCACTATCAATTGCAGCTACCACAATCCCCCCTCTACACCAGAGCCTCTGACTGCTGGCCAGTCATTACCAGTGAACAATACTGTTAACGCCAGTGCCGTAAAGGAGAGTGTTTCACAATATATCATCGAACATCGAAAAATACCGTTGCGCTTAAGGAACGTGTTAAATCTGACAGACAAAGCCTGCCTTTCGCTGCTGATAAAAATTCCTCCAAGTGGAACAGAATTAGAAAAAAAAGAAGCAATTAACCAAATTGTTGAACAAATGATCTCTCCCAACCTGCCCGGTGTTAAGCTTCAGGCAATTGATGATATATTTCAGCGACCCACCCTGGTGGCAAAGAAGCTTGAATATAAAGATATCCATACCAGTGAGTTTATCCATCGACAGAAAGCACCGGCAACAAGCAATCAATCAGTAACCAGTGTTACATTGGGGGACCTGAGTTTTTGTGTTTATGACAAAACCGACAGCATTAAATCCCGTATAAAGGTGATCAACAAGGTTACCCAATGGGTGTGCGAATATCTGCAAAAACTGCCGGACAGCCAGGTAACTTTTATATCTATGGGGGCAGGTGGTTTGTTGATGGAGCAGCTGATTCACCAGCAAATCACTAAAAGCGGTGTATCAGAGGACAAAATTACCTGGCGCTGCATAGATATTGATTACGTTCAAAAACCCCCTCGTTCCCCGGGTGATTTACCGACTCTTAATAGTGTCCTAAAGCAGTTTAAGGTGGGAAAAAACGTCCGGTTTTTTACTACAGCAACCGCCTACCTGAACAAAATGGTAGATGGTCAGCAACTCCGGGCCACAGATAAAGAAAATAGTGCAATTGTCATTTTGGAATTTAACCCGCCCACCCCCCTTCATGGTTACAGTCCAGAAACATCTGGCAATACTAATAGAGAAATAGTGTCAGGCGCACCCTATGAGATTGCTAAAGCAAATTCCGTTTTCTTATTAATTGGAGATAGTGATCAACAGTCAGAGCTTAAACAGTTCGTTGGTGAACTGGATTCTTCAAAATCATGGGAGGCTTCATCAACTCTATTCGTTAAAGTCTCAGTGAATGCCTCAGGTGAGCCGGAAGTTTACCTTTCAGAATTCTTTAACGAGAATTGTGAAACACTCGGCTCGGTGTTCAAAAACATTGTGTTATCTCATTTGAATCGACCAGATGTTACCGGTTCCCCAATCATCAGGGCCGAAAAGGCACTAAATGAACTACAAAAATTCATTGTCCATAGTGGCAGGTCTGCAGAGATTTTTCCATACTCAGAATACAGTGACAGCGTCGATCAACTCACCAGGTACTTTTACAGCAGGCAACAAGATAGTTTTGAGACACCCCCCGGGGCGTTGTTCAAACTGCATAAAAAACAGATAACCATCACCGAAAGTGCAGGTTTTGCAGCTTTGAGCAGCAGTTAAAGTTCCGGATAGAAGAGAACCGGGACTTTTCCCCATTAAATACAAAGCCAGCTCAACTCTGAATATTGAGCGTTTTCACTTTAGGACACCTTTATCAGGCGGTGACCACTGATGCCGACGACATCAGGTACCTTGATAGAACTTATGATAGAACTTAATTGCTGACTGATGGTCTACAACAACAGGTTACTTCAAAAGGAAGACACTAAAAATGTACGCTTCTATTGAACCGTCATCAGCCCTGCCCCCTGCGCAGATGGTTGGCAAAAAAGATGCAGCTTCCCAAACAGAATGTTATCGCCGGGTAACAATGCCCAACGGTAGGACTGCCAAGTGCGCACAACCCAGCCCGCCGGTCTGCCGGAATAACAGTATTACAGCAGACAAATCCTTGTATGATTACGGAGTACAGTTTACCAGAGCGGCATTACAGGCCGGTCTGCAGGGCAGCAATATGCTGATAAGCAGTGTCGCCGGTTTCGTCTTTGAGCAAGTGATGGGATCAGAGCAAATCTCCCTCGTATGTCCGGGAATTAAAGAGAGTCTGCTGCTTTTGCCGACGATGTCTGCTCTGGCGGGTGCACACCCGGTGAGTACCAGGTCGGCATGCCCTGATGGAGCGCCTGGCTGTAGCATGACCTACACCTACAGAAATGGGTCAAACGAGTCAGGCACCTCATATTCTCCATCCTTCACTTCTCCAACGACAAACCTGAACACGACTTCTGAACCCACCTCTTCGTTCGACTATCTTGATATGCCGCTTGCCTTGGGTTCATTTGTCGTTCTTGGGGGCGGGCTGTACGGTCTTGTTTGCTGCGCTCAAGCCCGTGAAATCGTTAAGCGAATCAAGTATGACTACCCTGAAGCATCATGCTGTCAAGTCATTAAAGCAGCTTTCAAATACCCAAATTACAACCACACAGATCATTATCCCTTACCAAGTCATGTTATTCGACTGCCAGTCCCCCCTGCTCAAACAGCCCCTGCGCCGACAGCGCCAAGTACCTGTGAACAGGCAACACAAACAACCTGCGAGCAGGGAACACAAACGGAACCCATGATTGATGAACCAGCACCACAAGGGCAACAACCACCTACCTATGCAGAGGCAACAGCTTTTTCGGTTAAATAAGATGGGCAACTGACCAGATGATCGTTCACCAGCCCCATTGCCTGCATATAGGCATAACAAATCGTGCTGCCAACAAAGCTGAAGCCGCGTTTTTTCAGATCTATACTCATCCGGTCTGAAATCTCGCTGGTAGCCGGTACTTCACTCATCGATTGTCGCTGGTTGATGATAGGCTGATGGTTTACAAACGACCACAGATACTGGCTGAAGCTGCCAAATTCGTCCTGCACCCGGATAAAAGCCCTGGCATTTTTAATGGCGCTCCGAATTTTCAGTCGGTTGCGGATAATGCCTTCGTCCTGCATCAGCTTTTCAATATCCTGGTCTGACATTCTGGCCACTTGTTGAACGTCAAATTGATGAAATGCTTTCCGATAGCCTTCCCGGCGCTTCAGGACCGTGATCCAGCTCAGACCCGCCTGGGCTCCTTCAAGAATCAGAAACTCAAAGAGTTTCTGGTCGTTATGACAGGGAACGCCCCACTCTTCGTCATGGTATCGGGTATAAAGTTCATCGCCATGACACCAGCTGCATCGAGAATCACTCAAGAGAAAGAACTCCTTTTTGTTACCTGGGGTGAATCTGCCAATTACATCAGAAAGCGCATTTATTTGCAGTTTTCTGGCTACCAGTAACAATGGCAGTTAAGATAGTTGTTTACTTTGTTAAAGGCATATACAGATGAAGATAGCCAAAGAGAGAGTGGCACTGTTCCATTACACTCTGAAAAATGATGCGGGAGAAGTTCTCGACAGTTCGGAAGGCGAGTCTCCCATGGCTTATCTTCATGGTGAGGGCAATATTGTCGAAGGACTGGAAAATGCCCTGGAAGGCAAACAGTCTGGCGACAAGTTTGAAGTGGTGGTTGAGCCTGCTGAAGGCTACGGCGAATATGACGAAAGTCTGGTTCAGCCGGTACCAAAAGAGCAGTTTGGTGACCATCCTGTAGAGGTGGGTAACCAGTTCCATGCCGATACCGCCATTGGCCCACGTATTGTGACCGTGGTGGCTATTGATGACGAAAACGACCAGGTGGTGATCGACGCGAACCATTCGCTGGCGGGTGAGAATCTGCACTTCAGCATCGAAGTGGTTGAGGTTCGTGAAGCTACCAGGGAAGAGCTGGACCACGGTCATGTGCATGGACCTGGCGGACATGTTCACTGAGTCAATCAATACCCATGGTATGAAGCGTTGATCAGAAAGCTGACCCGTGACTGAAATCATATAGAAGCCGGATACCTCCGGCATCATTATGGCAATTATGTCGTGATGTAAACTGCATGCCGGGTTTTATGGTGGGTGAGAAGCTGAATATTGCTTAGCACGCCACTTTCCACCATAGACCGGAAAGACGAAGCTATTCTCATCTTCTGCAGATCATCCTGATGTTCCCACAGGCCAAGCTCCTCCATCAGCACCCGGATCTTAAAGGTTTTACCCTTGTGCATGGTATCAATTACCTGTTGTAAAGGTGTTAACAGAAGGTTCAGGCGCATACATCTCTCCTCACCAATTCGGTATTCCCAAGCTGCTCAGCTCAGTGCTTTAAAATCTATGGTTGTTAAAATCATTCTGTTTATATCTGCTGAATATTTAACTATGGCTCCGGAAATGATTTTTGACCGTTAGACCTTCGTTTGAGTCACTTGATCACGATTGGAGGGGATTGTTATTGCTGGTGCTGTTTTTTCGGTCTCAAGAGAAATGGACAATCAACTCATCAGATAAGTTGATTGTTTGTTTTGGCTGTTAACCAATAAAAGGGCTGAGCAGCAGGTAAAGATAACGGGCAGTAACACCGGCACAGATACCACCAATCGTGTGAGCCAGAATAGCTTTTGAGGTCAGCTGGCGGAAGCCAAGAGAGTCCAGCATGGCCGTATGGGTACTCAGGTAGCCACTCCAGCACATGCCCATAGCGGTAAACACGGCAATATCACTGCCACCAATAATACCCTGATTGATAAAGTTTGGTACCAGCGACATGGCGGCACCAACAGCGCCCAGCGAGGTAATGGGGAAAGCAACCAGTTCGGCATGATCAAAGCCAAACAGCAGCTCAAACAGCCAGGTAACATGGCTGGCCAGTTTTGGCAGCAGAGCCACCCCCTCAAATGCTCCACCGGTGTAGCCGGTTACTGGTGCACCAAATGTCAGCACCATAACAAACGTACTGATGATTAATACCCCGGGAATAATTGCTACCCCCATTTTGACGCCGCCTTTACCGCCATCCAGCAGGGCATTGAGGAATCTCAACCAGACAGGATCTGTAGAACTGTGGTCATCCATGAGTTCACTGTGAGTATCTTTAATACTTAGCTCATGAAGCCGGGAATCATTTCGGATGAAGCGCTGCATCAGGCGTGTGGATATGATGGCTCCAACAAGGGCACCGCCCAGACCGATCATGGCAGGCAGGAAATAGGTAGCACCAGTCTCATTATTCTGCAGTGTTGCCATAAAGGTGATGACAATAAGCCCCATGCCAAAAGAGGTACCGAAATTGGTCAGTGAGATGATTTCGGGAACTTTAAAGGAGTGGTTGAAACGTCTGTCTTTTGCCAGGCCGATGATGGCCGGGTTATCTGAGAAAAAGGTCATCATGGCCGCCATGGCAGCACGGCCGGGAAGATTGAAAACGGGTCTCATTAATGGCACCAGCAGCCGTTCAATCAGGGAAATGACATGAAACTCCATCAGCAGACGGCCTGCGGCACCGGTCAATACGGTAATCCCCATCAGGAATAACACGGTGTTTAACAACAGCTGGTGTGCGGTATTGAAGAGGGTGTTGAACATGTGGGTAATACCCATAGTCTGGCCAAGGTAGCCAAACAATAGCCCTAACAGAAGAAGAAGAACTAACGGCTCTACGATTTGACGTACACCTGTTGAGGTTACGGATTTGGTCGAGACTGCATCACTCATAGAAACACCTGAAAGAAATGAGCTTTCAGATTAGACAATATTTTTTGGTCCTGCAGTATCGGTATTAGTCAGAAAAGGAATAAGGGGACGGGAGATAGACCATCAAGTTAAACGATGGAACTAATTAAGGTGACAGGCAGTCAAATCTTATCTACCTGTCACTTTTTACCCAGAATGATTGGTTGTGATCAATGCTCCCGGGTAGTTTGGAAAGTAACATCCGGATAGCGCTCTTCAGCCAGGGAAAGGTTAATCCTGGTGGGTGCCAGATAGGTCAGATGGCCACCACCATCCATGGCCAGGTTTTCAGCGCACTTACGCTTGAACTCTTCCAGCTTTTTCTGGTCACTGCAGTCAATCCAGCGCGCGGTATTGACGTTAACCGGCTCATAGATCGCTTCAACCTTGTATTCATCTTTGAGTCGACGCATGACCACATCAAACTGCAGTACACCGACTGCCCCAAGGATCAGGTCATTATTGTTCACTGGCATGAATAGTTGGGTAGCACCTTCTTCTGAGAGTTGTTGCAGCCCTTTTTGCAATTGCTTCAGCTTTAATGGGTCTTTCAGGCGGACACGGCGGAACAGCTCGGGAGCAAAGTGAGGGATACCCACAAACTTCAGCATTTCACCCTGGGTAAAACTGTCACCAATCTGAATAGTCCCGTGGTTGTGCAGTCCGATGATATCACCGGAGGTCGCTTCATCCACATGGGCACGATCGCCCGCCAGGAAAGTCACCGCATCGGCAATTTTTACATCCTTGCCGATACGAACATGTTTCATTTTCATATTCCGGGTGTATTTGCCGGAGCAGATTCTCAGAAAGGCAATGCGGTCACGGTGTTTGGGATCCATATTGGCCTGGATTTTAAAAACGAACCCTGAGAAATTCTCTTCATTGGCGACCACCATGCGTTCATTGGTTTCCCGTGGCATGGGGGAGGGAGCCCACTTGACAAAGTCATCCAGCATTTCCCGAACGCCGAAGTTGGCCAGTGCGGTACCAAAGAAGACCGGAGTCATCCGACCGGCAAGGTATTCTTCAGGGTCAAACTCATGACTGGCACCTCTCACCAGTTCAATTTCCTCCATCAACTCTTCATGGAGATCGCCCAGCAGGGTTCTGGCTTCTTCTGATTCCAGACCTTTGATCTGGATATCTTCAGGAACCACACTGGCCTGGCCGGGTTTGAATACATGAACGGTATCGGTATAGAGGTTATAAACCCCTTTAAACTGTTTCCCCATGCCGATAGGCCAGGTAATAGGTGCACACTGGATTTTCAGAATATCTTCAATTTCATCCAGTACTTCAATCTGGTCACGGACTTCACGGTCCATTTTATTGACGAAGGTAAATATTGGTGTGTCCCGCAGGCGACAGACTTCCATCAGCTTGATGGTTCGATCTTCGACACCTTTGGCTCCGTCAATGACCATAAGGCAGCTGTCAACAGCGGTCAGTGTCCGGTAGGTGTCCTCGGAGAAGTCTTCGTGTCCGGGCGTATCCAGAAGGTTTACCGTACGACTGTTATAAGGGAACTGCATCACCGAGGTGGTGATGGAGATACCACGCTCCTGTTCCATCTTCATCCAGTCTGAGGTGGCCATACGTCCGCTCTTACGGCCTTTTACCGTACCGGCCAGCTGAATGGCACCACCCAGCAGCAGGAGCTTTTCGGTAATCGTGGTTTTACCGGCATCGGGGTGGGAGATGATAGCAAAAGTGCGTCTATCGTCTACTTCTTTGGATAGTTTTGGGTCTGACATTTGTCTTGGTTTCTGAATTTGTACACACCTTTGTACACGTTTGAAAAAGTGCCTGTCTGGTGTGTTGGGGTGAATAAATTGGTCGTCATCCTATCCAACCTGACTATTGTCACGCAAGCTTTCTACTCATCTGCTCTCTGGCTATTTATGCATATATTGATATTTTTATTTCTTTGAATTGATACTTTCACCGGTTTGAGAGATGCCCGCTGTGTCAGGCTTATGCAGATTAATTCAGGGCAGCCTGTTCTGGTTTCAGGAAAAAAAATCATTCGCCTAAATTATTGCAAAAATTATAGGAGGCAAAAAAAATTCATGATCGGGCCGTTGATAGGACCGGTATTTCCATAGGCGAAGAGGTAACGGTTTTTGGTTGTGATCCCGTTGATTGTGTGGTGGATGTTGAATTGAAGGCTTATAGAAGCAATAATGATGACTCCTCTATTGACACACGTAGAAAACGCTCATTACAGCAATCTATATTCTTCATGAACAAAGATAGGTTTGAAGAGAATCGTTTATCCCTTTCAAGATTTGATAACAAAGAGTCCAGTGAAATATTGAAAGAGTTGGAGTCTTTAAAAATATTCAGTAACACTGAACTTGACGATATTAGAAAATATCTTATTGATGAATTGGATAGTTCTCCATACTGGGAATGAGCCGATATCATTTAAGGTATTAAGGGTTTTAAAAACACGGTGAGAAGTGACGCCAACCCCTCCCAGTGACGCCTTATTATTGAAATCATTGCGGCATAAATAGTGCACCTGTTGATCCTGCGGCTTCGATTACCTCCTGTTGTAACAATTGCAAAACTATAATATTTGATGCCTCGCCAGTTCGAATTGATGACGAACCAGCGCGGGCGCATCCGTACCGATAGTTAATGGTGAGGTGTAACCGGGCCAGATGGCTTGAAATCAATCATTATTCGAGCTGGCTGATGATACCAGTTGGAAAAATTGAACCATGCCGGATAAACCATTCTGGTTGCCAGTTGATACTTCTGCTGGTTTTGAGTCCTGTGGATAACCCGTGGCAAAATGGTTCCGGCTTTCACGCCATTGGTAACTTCACGTTGCACGTTAACCGTTACCTGTTCAGTGGCTTCGCCTGAAACGTCATCAAAGTGGGTGAAGGTTACGTCAACATCAACAGGGTAATCGACAATACCCCACCAGTTCTCCTGGTCAACAAGAAGAAAGCGGCCTTGCTTCATATGCAGTCGGTCAAACATTTCATGTTCTCTGGCGTTGATCATGGCGTCTTCGTTAAAGGCAAAATCTGAGTATCGTATCGCTCCACCATGTGCAACTTTATAATCTGTAATTTTCCAGGGTGAGTTTTCCGGGAGTTCAATCGAGGTCAGGCTGGCAGCACCTACATAGGGCCACATTGCATGGGTCACTGAGTAGATGGTTGCTGCGGTAACAGCGATAACTGTCAGCACCACCGCAACCCCAATCAGCCCGCTCGACACCCGGTCACTGAAGGAAGAATCCTGGTCAATGGTATAGCCTCCCCAGAAAAACGGGCCATCCCACCATCCCCAGTGTGAATGATGATGGGTGTGTTGCACATGAACATAGTCGGAATTACCAGAACCGGAAGGGTAGTAATAACGATTGAGCTTAAGCTGATACAAAGCCATATGTCGGTAGTCAACAGGCGGTGAGTAGTTGCTATAGCTTTGCCTGTAGCGTTGCCCGGAAAGTCCAGTATAGCTACTGGCATAATCAAGTTGCGGATAAGTGGTAAAAATGGTCAGAAACAGAACTAAGGCTATATTGGGTAGCTTGTTGACAAATTGCGTGGACATTCTTGCACTCCGAGTGGAAGCTTCTCCGATTATCTATTCGGGATGAAATCTTCCAACCTGTTTGATGATACTGTGATTAACTCCATTGGAACCGGATTGTATCGAAAAGTTCCCTTAATTGCCTTCCAGCTTAGCGTTATTAACCGGATTACGAGCTTGATTTATTGTATTGTTCTTTAATTTCCCATGTTTAGGCCAAGTTAATAATTAACACAGGTAAAACCCGTGCTATGCCGGGGTTCTTACTTGTGGAGAGGTTCGGTATGCATTCCTACGGGGGGCTGTGGAAACGAGTTCAAAATACTTTCAGCATTACCTTAATTGATTAACCATTCGATCAGGAAAAAATCAGCGGTAGGAGCTGACAGCATTTCGCTGGCAATAAAACCCAGGAAAAGAGCGCCGGAAATAATTAACAGAGGCTCAAGCAGAGCCATAATACTGATGTAGGTCTGGCTCATTCCCAACGTCTGATAAAGCCGTATTTCCTGTCTTCGTTCCTGAAGATTACTGGTCAGTGCATAAAAAAGGGTCAGCAGGCACAACCCGAGCGTGACAAATGATTTGAAAATCAGACTGACCGTTGCCCTGTTAAGGTAGCCATAAAGTAGCTCCAGCTCTCTGGCTGGCATCGCGGCGGTTATCTCCAGGCCTTGTTCAGTGGCCGATTGAGTCAGGCTTTTTTCCAATGCCAAAAGGGCCATGCGATCCCTCAGCTTGATATCGATAAAAGAAATATCATCAGGGCTTGACCAGCTGGGGGTATGGCCTTCAGCGTATTTTTTTCTTGCTGTTATCAAGCCTTCAATCGGGATATAAATACTGTCATCCTGATGGGTATTCTGCCGTGGCAAAATACCGGCGATGGTAAATACTTCTTTGTACTCTTGTTTTAATACTGGTTCGTTACCATCGGCAATAGTCATCTGATCGTTGATTTGGTAACCAAGGTTATTGGCGATGTTTATCCCAATATAAGCGGCCATTGGGTGATTTGCTGGCGGTAATGTTGCAGAGTTGATCGGCTGTTGGTGTTTTCTCTCCGGGTATTTTGAATTGTCGGCTGAATGTCGAGTCAATTGCTCTATCCCTTCGGTGCTGGTACCAATTACGGTGATTCCCCGATGAGTTTCGCCATAGGCATAAGGAATGGCGTATTCAATCTCCGGGTGGCTTATCAACTCATCCAGCAGGCTCAGGCTCATTCCCGGTGGTGGTGAGCCCACATGGAATAGCGAGAACAGAACCAGCGGCATGCCCGGTGTTTCTTTACTGACGATCAGGTCACTTTTCAATGAATAGCGATCAATATTTTCAATAAGTTGTTGCTTGATACCTTGAAACAGAAAGACAAGGTAAAAGCCAAAGGCCAGAACCAGCAGCATGGTCAGCGTATTTTTTTTTCGATAGTTCATGCTCTTCATGGCATGCTGAAAGGCCAGTAATGCAGTACTGAGCCAGTTAATGTTTACCATAGCCTGGTCACCTGTTGTGAATGGTTGATTTCTGACATATCAAGACAGCGGTCAAATCCCGGGTATGGTGTATGGTCAACACAGATCAATGTCTGTTGATGCTCTCTGGTGGTTTTCAGCAGCATGTTATACAGGGTTGTTCGCGCCTGCGGATCCAGTGCTGATGCGGCTTCATCGGCGAGAATCAGGGGGGGAGAGCCTATCAGTGCCCGGGCAATAGCGACCCGTTGTTGCTGACCAACGCTCAGCATACTGGTGCTTTGGCGCAGCAGTTCGGGATTCTCCATGTTGAGTGCGGCCATTAGCTGGTAGGCCTCATAATTTGCCGTGGTTTTCCGGTCTGCCAGTCGCTGCTGGCGCCATTTAGATAAACGACAGGGGAGTAAAATGTTCTCCAATGGGTTCAGATAAGGAATCAATGTTGGCTGCTGGAAAATGTAGCCCAACTGCCCGGCTCGAAATGTTTCCCGTTCGGATCTGGACAGGCTGCCAATTTGCTGGCCAAGTATGTCAATTCTGCCACTGTCGGGTAGGAGTAACCCGGTCAGCAGTTGCAGCAGCGTGGTCTTGCCAGAGCCATTTAACCCGGTAATCTGAAGGCGTTCACCATTCTCTACCGTAAACAGTGGTATCGACAGGCAGCTTTTCTTTCCTCTGCTTAATTCAAGCTTTTCTACGGTAACTGCCTGACTCATACGAGGCCCTCTTGCAATACACAGCTTTTTTTAATCGTTAAAAAAGTCCGGAAGGAAATCACTCTTTGCTGGCTGTTTCTGCAACTGAACCACCTTCTGCTCGCGGCTTAGCTGCTGTTTACTTTGCCAGTTGTCACTGATTAGCCAGACGCTGGTGTGCTTTAAGTCAGGTATTGCATCGAAAACCAGGAATGTGAAGTGAGACAGGTTTTCCGGGTTTTGACATTCATATTCGAGATAGCCGTTGATTTCTCTGCGGCTGGCCTGTGCAGAGAGCGACTCAGCCCTGTGATAAGGCATGTCTGCCGGCTCAACAAGAAAGTGCTTTTGCGTTTGCCTGCACTGTGCATCTTCCGGGAGGGTAACCAGAGAGGTGAATTCTTGCAGATGCTGGACCAGAGAACCAAGCGGTAGTTTTGTGATCGTGGTCGCCGCCTCAGGGGAGATGGAGAGGAACAGGCTAAGGGTATCCTGTTGCAGGTTAATATCCAGCAGAATGGACGCTGGTTCATAGGCCCGGTGGACATTTTGCCCAATGGAGCGGTCTTTCCCATGGCTTGAAGTTATCGCCATGGTCATGCCCAGTACGAGGCAGGAAGTAACTACTTTGTGGTGAATGTTCATGGGCAGCGTTCCTGAAGGTATCGCTTTCCTGCATCAATCAGTCCGGTATCTTTGAGAAAGTTGCGACCAATTAATAACTGTTGAGGAAAATTGCTGCGACTGATTAAGGACATTTCTACAATGCGTGTAATTCGGCCCACTTTTACGGTGTTTCGGACAACCGCTCGCTCACTGGGCGCACCTTTATGGGTGATTATCCTGGCAACCCGGCTGACCGGTTGATGCATGGGTGTTTTCTGGCGGCTTTCCCGGTGAACGAAATCATAGTAAACCCAGCGATAGCCATTTCTCTTAATATGCATGCGGATATTACGGGCATCCAGGGCAGTGGTTGTCGCGCCGCTGTCAACCAGTGATGCAATCTTATGTTGATTAATATTGACCAGCGTGGCGTTTTCCAGATAGCCAAACAGCGGGCGCCCACCAGCGGTGCAGGGCTGGCTGGCCTCTGAGGCCGACAGCGACAAACCTGAAAAGAAGACCACGGTAATGAACCGAAACAGCCGCCCTGATGGCTGAGTGGATAGGTATTTGATGGCCCTGTTCATATCTCTGATAACCGCTTTACTCCGTTCAGCATTTATCTGAAAGCTATCGGCTATGCAGGTGATGGTTTGATAGATGGCTTTCTCCACAAAGGCTTTGTTATTAATGTATTGCCTTCTCGTTTAACGTACAGGAATTTTTTACCCGACACAGTTTGTCTATTTGAGGGAATTCGTAGTTAAATACAGACTTTCAATTTCCGTTGCGACTGAGAAATGACCAAGCTCCCCTGCTTCAAGGCATACGATATCCGTGGCCACCTGCCGGATGAACTTAATGAAGATATTGCTTACCGCATAGGCCGGGCCTATGGCGAGCACCTTAAGCCGAAGGATGTCGTTGTCGGTGGCGATATCCGCCTGACCAGTGAGGCCCTCAAACACTCATTATCTGAAGGCCTGCGTGATGCCGGGGTCAATGTGCTGGATATTGGCCTGTCCGGTACGGAAGAGATCTATTTTGCCACATTCCATCTGGGGGTTGATGGCGGTGTTCAGGTGACGGCCAGTCACAACCCCATTGACTACAACGGCATGAAACTGGTGCAGGCCGGTGCGCAACCCATCAGTGGCGATAACGGCTTGCGGGAAATTCAGCTGCTGGCAGAAGAGAACCGGTTTGCCGAGCCTGTGGCAACGCGGGGCGGCTATCAGAAGATCTCTGTTCTGAATGATTATGTCAGCCACATTCTGGGGTATATCCAGACTGACAGTCTCAAGCCAATGAAACTGGTGGTCAATGCCGGTAACGGTGCAGCAGGGCATGTGGTGGACGCTATCGAGGAGCGATTCCGGGCGGCCGGTGTGCCGGTAGAGTTTATCAAAGTCCTGCACGAGCCGGATGGTAACTTCCCCCAGGGTATCCCTAATCCATTACTGCCAGAATGCCGTCAGACTACGGTAGACGCCGTTCTGGAACATCAGGCCGATATGGGCATCGCCTGGGATGGCGACTTTGATCGTTGCTTTCTGTTTGATGAGCAGGGACAGTTTATCGAAGGGTATTATATTGTCGGGTTATTGGGGGAGGCATTCCTTGCTCACGATCCACAAAAGATGGCAGGGGCAAAAATCATCCATGATCCCAGGCTGACATGGAATACCATCGATCAGGTAAAAGCGGTGGGTGGTGAACCTGTTCTGTGCAAAACCGGTCATGCCTTTATCAAGCAGCGGATGCGCCAGGAAGATGCGGTTTATGGCGGCGAGATGAGTGCCCATCATTATTTCCGTGACTTTGCCTATTGTGACTCCGGCATGATTCCCTGGCTGCTGGTCGCTGAGTTGATGTCTACAAAGGGGCAGCCCTTGTCAGCGCTGGTCAGTGAGCGGATCGCCCTGTTTCCGTCGTCCGGTGAAATTAACAGTCAATTGACAGATCCTCAGGCCGCTATAGAGCGAGTGCTGGCGCACTATCAGCAAGATGCACTGGAAGTTGATAACACCGATGGCATCTCTCTGGATATGGGGCAGTGGCGCTTTAACCTACGACTGTCCAATACCGAGCCAGTGATTCGTCTGAATGTAGAAAGTCGTGGCGATGAGGTGTTGATGCAGGAAAAAACTGCAGAGTTGCTGAAGCTGATTCGCGACTGATATTGTTCAAGAGACTGGTGCTTAACGATCAGTCTCCTGGTTTTAGAGTTGGATAAATAAAGAGCCTTCAATGCTTAAAAAATGCCTTTTTCCAGCAGCAGGTTATGGAACCCGGTTTCTACCCGCCACCAAATCCATGCCCAAAGAGATGATGCCCATCGTTAGCAAACCACTGATTGAGTATGGCGTTGAAGAGGCTCTGCAGGCCGGTATGTCGGATATCTGCATTGTCACCGGTCGGGGCAAGCGCTCGCTGGAAGACCACTTTGATGTGAACTACGAGCTGGAGCATCAGATTTCCGGTACGGACAAGGAAAGCCTGTTGTCCGATATCCGCAGTGTGATCGATCAGTGTACCTTCTCCTACACCCGTCAGCGTGAGATGAAGGGGCTGGGGCATGCAGTACTGACCGGACAGACACTGATTGGTGACCAGCCATTTGGTATGGTGCTGGCGGATGATCTCTGTATCAACCTGGGCGGCCCGGGGGTTCTGGCGCAGATGGCGCAACTCTACAAGCAGTTCCGTTGCAGTATTGTTGCGGTTCAGGAGGTGCCTCAGGATGAAGTGCATAAATACGGTGTTATTGCTGGCCAGTATATCTCGGAAGACCTGATCCGGGTTGAGAATATGGTGGAAAAGCCGGCCAAAGAAGATGCGCCGAGCAATCTCGCCATTATTGGTCGTTATATTCTGACACCGGACATCTTTGACCTGATTCATGATACCCAGCCTGGTAAAGGTGGCGAGATTCAGATTACCGATGCTTTGATGGCTCAGGCCCAGCGTGGTTGCGTAATGGCTTATAAGTTCAAGGGTGAACGTTTTGATTGTGGCAGTATTGAGGGCTTTATTGAGGCCACCAATTACTGTTATGACCATTTGTACCGTTAAAAAAGGTTTGCTCTATCTCTGCTTTGGTCAGCTGAATCACGCTGCACTGGTAATTCCGGCCGTTCGGAAGATAGTGGGTCTGCTGCCGTTCCACTGCTGATGATGCTTTGGCCGGGTGCGGTGGTCATCCACGGCGTGATAGATCAAATAAGGGGACAGTTATGCTGGTGGCCTGGATGCACTGCCACTGGCCGACGGCATAGGTGCTCTGCAGATCGGTGAATGTATTTTCTAATTTTTCGCTGCCCAGCTGCAGATTCTTTAACCGGTATGGAACAGTGGCGGTGTTATGACAACTTTGCCCGCTGGCTCTCAAGGTTTTTGATGTGATTGTATGTTTGCCAGTTTTCAGTGATGCCATAAGAACAGTTTTTGCAGATCGTCACACATCCGGCTTTTAATAGACCATAATGGCAAGGTTTAATAAAGCCAGGCTCAAATTTCATATACTGATCCAATCCATGATTCAGCACACCCTGAACTAACTCGATTTCTTTTCTGGTCCAGCCATCACGAAGGGGTAAGCACTCCTCAATGAAAAAATCTTCAAATTCATCATCCTCCCAGTCTGCTGTATAGTTAATTGAGCAACTACTATTCTCTTCATACATCGTCATTGCACAGTGGAATCTTGCCAGGGCCTGATACTCTTCGGGAGCAAACAGCGTTTTACCAGACCAGTCTTTGTTAAGGAATTCTGTTAACTCTGGAGGAAACTTTGAAAATATGTAATCAGCCAGCCACGTTGACGTAAGCCCCTCGGAAGGCAAATCCTGACGACTGATTGCCAGATCTTCCAAGTCTATCTCAGCCAATTCCTCACATAATTGCAAAGCTAACCTGTCTTTAAGTCTTTCGAGTCTTACCTCCAAATCAAAACGGGGAAAATTGCCATTAAAGTCATGATAAGGGTAAACGAGCACTATATCATTTTCCTGAAACCTGGCCGGTGATTTGACAGACTCTGTTTTTGCGCCGCCAGACTTTAGAGCAGTAATTTGGTGTTCATCCAGCGAGTGCCCGGGATGCTCCCCGGAATCAGGAAACTGGCTTGAACAAGGGTCTGATATCTGAACGCTGGCATTGAATGGAGCTGCGAAAACAACCTCACTACCCTCTGGTTTAGACGGTGGTAAAGGCAGTGAATACGCATTGGAGCTTGCTATTGGGGTCATAGCCATCAGTATCCTTAATTAGATTTTGGGACACCACTTTCATGCTGGTAGGATCAATGAGTAGCATCATTGGTTTTTGTAAGATAACGCTTTGAGTCAAAAAAGGGATGAATCATTACCGGCCTGATCATCAGAGCCCTTGGCTAACAGATAGTTCCTGCCTGACGAAACTTTTTTCTGATGATCAACCCGGGGCATTCATAATCAAAGAACTGACCCCGATTTCCGGCTATCAATTACCTCAGCCAGATTACGGATCTGGAATCAGCAGTCTTTCGCACTCTGCATGGCCTTTTTTGCGGGCGGCGTCCCGGGCCGTCCAGCCATCGTTAGTTTTTAAACTGATGTCAATGCCGGGAGCTTTAAGTAGTGCTTTGATGCTCTCTGCCTGGCCAAATCGGGCAGCGCAGTGCAGGGGCGTGATACCCTCGGGTGTTTTCACATTGACGTCAATGCCTTTGGCGTTCAATAACAGCGCGATGCACTCAATGTTGTCGTTTATGGCGGCCCAGTGCAGGGGCGCAAATTCCCCGGGTAGTGCCATATTGACGTCAATGCCTTTGGCGTTCAAAAGCACCATGACGCAGTCTGTATAGCCAGATTGGACAGCGAAGATCAGGGGCGTGAAGCCTTTGTCAGACGTCACATTGACGTCAATGCGGTCGTCGGTCAATAACGCCGAGATGCACTCTGCATGACCTTCCATGGCAGCGCAGTGCAGGGGCGTGATACCCTCGCCTGTTTTCACATTGACGTCAATGTTGTCGGCGGTCAGTAATACCTTGATGCACTCTGCGAGGTCTTGTGCAACAGCGCAGTACAGAGGTGTATAGCCATCGGCACACTTAATATTGACGTCAATGCCGTCGGCGGACAGAAATTCCCTGATGCACTCTGCGTGGCCATCTGCGACAGCACAGTGCAGGGGCGTATAGCCATCGTCATTCTGCATATTGACGTCAATGCCATCGGCGGTCAATAACACCCTGACACACACTACGTGGCCTGCTTGGGCAGCACAGAGCAGGGGCGTAAAGTTATCGTTATCTTTCACATTGACGTCAATGCCTGTGGTGTTCAACAACTCCGTGACGCACTTTGCGTGGCCTTTCAAGACAGCAGCGTACAGGGGCGTCTGTCCTTCGATATTCTTCACATTGACGTCAATGCCGTCGATGGTCAGTAACGCCCTGACGAACGCTGCGTGCCCGTATCCTGCAGCGATGTGCAGGGGCGTCGAGCCATTGAAATTTGTCTGGTTAACCTGCGGGTTTCCCAGTTTCAACAGGTATTCCAATCCAGGCAAATTACCGGAACTTGCAAAGCACGCCAGGGGGCTGTTCAGGTCATCGTTCAAGAAGCTGGTCAATTGATCACAATGACCGGTTAACAGAAGATTGTACAGGGTTTCTGTCTGAGTCAGCAGAAGTGCCTGTTTGAACAGTCGCTGGCAATCATTGGGTGTCAGTAACTTTTTGATATCCTCATGGGAAAAATCAGAGACCTGCCAGCTGGCCAGGCGTGATGTGATTGACAAAACATCTATTCCCTGTTGTTGAAGTCTCAATAGGACCGGCTTCAGCAGAGGTGTATCGATCAGCCAGTCCAGTATGCCCGGGGTAATGCCCGGGGTAATGAAAGCTGTAACAGAGGCAAAATGATCAACTACACATTGGTATAACGTTTCTTTGAAAGTGTCATCGTGTTTAATCAGCTTGTCACTGAGTTGGTTGGCAAGTGCCCTGGTCACCATCGCCGGTATTTTACCAAGCTGTTCGATGGTGGTGCGTTGCAGGAAAAACGAGGCAATATGCCAAGCCTTATCGGTTTGCTCCATTGCCTGGGTGAGCAGGGCATAAATGGTGGTTTCAGGCCAGGTTGAGAAGTCAATGGACATTAAATGAGGCAATGTCAGGGTGGTGTGATTATTCGCATCAAAAGTACACGCCAGCCCCGTCGGCAAGTACTGGTCATGATTAAATACCCAGAAGAAAAGCTGGTTTATGGTGCCGATATGCCAGGCCGAATCGACACCTTCAGGAATAGTGGCGAACACCTGGGCCGATGATTCACAGAAATGGCTGGCCACCCAGGCCAGTAACTTTTCCCGATGCCGGCCAAGGTAATAGTTGCCATTGCCTGTTTCTTCGATGACGGCCCTGAGATCAAGGGACTGTTCTCCGCTTGTCTGCAGTAGATGATTGACTGGTTTAAAGAGCGTGCTTTCAAGCGTCCCCGTTCTCTCTGAAGTCAGTTCAAAGGGGGCAATAACGTCGGTTTCCCATGCCAGTACGCCCATTTTTTTCAGGGTTGCACTGAGCTGGTCAGACCACCCGGACGAGAGTTTACGCAGGATGGTACAGGCATTGACTGACAGTGGTGCAGCAGCAAGAAATCGCCGGGTAAGGTTATCACCCAGATTGCCCGGTGCCAGTGGGTCAACGGTATGAGGAAGCCCCAGAGGCTCACAGAAAAGATTGTGCAAGCTGTGCATCCAGTGAACCTCCATGTTTGGTGGTATATCAACCAACCTCTCCCGTTGCAGCTCAAGCAGGAAAGACTGGACAAATTGATCAAACAGCTCACTTCTGACCTTGAAGAGCTTCCCGCCCAGCCCTCCCCGGGAGGCTTCCAAATTAAGAAAACTCCGGGTAAAGCGGCCGTGAATACCGGGAGCGCACCCCTGAATGTCGCTCAGGCACTCATGAAGTATCCCAGCGATGTAATTCTGGTTGACAACATCTGGATCGTGTTGTTGATCCCTGAGTTGCATGACTAACTGTCGAATCTGGAAGCGTGTCTCACGATACAGGGTGACCAGGCTGTCTTTAAGATGTTCAGGCGGTGATTCCATATGCTCATAAAAACTATCTATTGATTCATCGTATTGATGATTAACGTAGGGGTGTATCAGTTGTTTCATCTCCTCAATATCATTCAGGAAACGGGATTTTATCTCAGGAAAGGCAGCATGGGTTTCCAGTTCCTCGTAACAATGAACCCCGGGTAATTCAATATATTCTGGCTGATGGGCAACCGTTGGTATTGGTGGCTTTTCAGAAGCAGTATCTGGTTGCCAGGGTTGGAAAAGCATTGAGTTGATTTCTGTATTTATCGGAATCATGAATTTGTCCAATGTCCTATTTGTTTTGGACATATTCGACTTCAAAATAGTGGAAAAGTTGCATGTTAATGGCTTGCATTAACCGGATTTCAGCAGTTGATTACCGCTGATTCATGGCTGCAGGGATAGCTTTCGAACCTCTCAACTCTATACCAGCATTTATTCCGAGCTGATTAATGGTTGAGCTGTAATAACCTGTCCATTTTTCAAAATTTTGAGATTGCTTTCGTTAGAATGCGAAACCAATCCTAAAAACCGGGGTCAGATCTTTCTGGAGGCTTCGGCGAACCTGGCTTTTGTCCAGCCATGAAAAAAAGGGCCGGTATTCACAAAATACCGGCCACTTCTCTTGCAAGGTTTCACCTTGTAATACTTGTAATAAATGTTGCTTAACAGCCTCTGACAACGGCAAAGTCCGCAAGGTCCGCCATAGCACTGCGATACTCACCTTCAGGCAGTAAGTTCAGGCAACGTTTTGCTTTGGCTGTGTATTCCCGGGCTTTAGCAGCAGTGTAATGAAGTGCTCCACAGCTGCGAACAGCTTCCACAACGGCTGCAATATTTTCCCGTCCACCTTGCTCAATCGCTTCCCTTACCAATATCTTCTGTTCACTGGTGCCATATTTCAGGGTATAAATCAGCGGCAATGTTGGTTTGCCTTCCGCCAGGTCATCCCCAAGGTTTTTGCCCATGGTTTCAGTATCGCCGTTATAGTCCAGCAGATCATCCACCAGCTGGAAGGCAATGCCTAGGTAATGACCATAGTCAGCCATATCATTTTCCAGTTCCGGGCTGGCTTTGCTCAGCACGGCAGCCGTCTGACTGGAGGCCTGGAATAGCATGGCGGTTTTGCAGCGAATAACTTCCATGTAGTCATCTTCGGTGATATCAGCATCATTGATGTTCATCAGCTGCATGACCTCACCCTCGGCAATGACATTGGTGGCATCGGCCAGAATATGCAGCAGCTTGAAGCTCTCCAGCCCCACCATCATCTGGAATGCGCGGGAATAGAGAAAATCACCCACCAGAACGCTGGGCGCGTTGCCCCACAGGGCATTCGCCGTGTCTCTGCCACGGCGCAGGTCTGACTGGTCCACGACATCGTCATGCAGCAGGGTCGCGGTGTGCAGGAATTCAATAATGGTGGCCAGTGGCACATGGTTATAGTCATGGTAACCACAGGCCCGGGCCGTCAGCAGTACCAGCAATGGGCGCAGCCGCTTGCCACCGGACTTAATGATGTATTCACTGATTTTGCTGACCAGGGCGACATCAGAATGCAATTGCTGGTGGATGCACTCGTTCACCCTGCGGAAATCGTCATGGACTGCGGTCTGAAAAGAGGCTTGTTGTTTGTCCGGCATCTGGCTTATTTGGTGGGGCGAAATGGGGCATCGTATTTAGTGCTACTGCAACTGTCAATAGCGGCCTGTGATAAGGCACTAATACAGGGGCTTTGCGCGGTGCTTACCAATTTGTCGTAAAGCCTCGCCCACTCGGGCGGGGATATAAGACGGGAACGCGGGGAGCGTTCCGCTTGAGTGTTTGCACATGCTTTGCTAACTTTCTCTGGTCTCTTGTAGACCTACCGTCGGGCAGACGGGATGTT
>NZ_JAHHPM010000261.1 GCF_024606345.1 Endozoicomonas sp. YOMI1 | reverse complement strand
AGTGACTGATCACTTAGTCAGAAAATATGATTTCATTTGGTTAACTACTTAATACCGCTTATCGGAAAGTAAGTAGATTCCGTTTACTGCGGGGGCAACTTATCTTATCAATTTTTCTGGACGTTCTATTATTAAGCTTCCATAAATTATCAGCCTTTATCTGTAAGGAATAATCTTGGACGCAACCATTACTCTGGATCTTGTACTTTTCCTTTTTGCTGTAGCCTCGGTGGCTGGATTTGTTGATTCCATTGCTGGTGGTGGTGGGTTGATATCGATGCCAGCTCTTCTGGCTGCCGGGCTTTCACCGGTTCAGGCGCTGGCAACCAATAAGCTTCAGGGGGCCGCTGGTACGCTGTCCGCCAGTGTTTACTTTATCTCTAAAGGTGCGGTTAACCTGCGGGAGATACGTCTGGCAATAGTGATGACCTTTATGGGCAGCATGATGGGGACGCTGCTGGTGCAGAGAATTGATGCCGGGGTGTTGGACCAGGCCATTCCCTTCCTGCTGATTGGTATCGTCCTTTATTTTCTGTTTTCTCCAAGACTGGGCAGTGACCAGTCACAGCAGTTGATCTCTCTGCCGGTGTTTTCGTTTACAGTGGCGGTGCTGATCGGTTTTTATGATGGCTTTTTTGGTCCCGGTACCGGTTCGTTTTTTACCATGGCTTTTGCGGGTTTGCTGGGTTATTCCATCACCAGTGCTACCGCTCATACCAAAGTTCTGAATTGCACCAGTAATCTGGCATCTTTGCTATTTTTCATTATTGGTGGACATGTGGTCTGGGCAGTTGGTCTGGTCATGATACTGGGTCAGGTTATTGGTGCCAGACTTGGCTCATATGTGGTACTTAGCCGCGGTGAGGCATTGATCCGTCCCATGATTGTCTGCGTGTCTTTGGCTATGACGGCCAAACTTCTTTGGGGTAATTATGGACATTTGCTCCAGTGAAAGGCATCTTGTTTGAAACCATTGTCCCTTTTTCCCTGTCAAGGTTATCCGCTAACGGGCATCCTTCCAGGTAATGCCAGCTGAGTTTTCAAAACCTGTTATTCCCGGCGACTGGTCAGAAAGACAATAGTCTAAAAGCCAGGGTGCTGGCTTATAGCTGGAGCAATGACGAAACGCTTCAACAGAGTACTTCTGGCCAGATCGCCTGAGCAGTCAGGGAATTCAACTGGCTTAATTTCGGAACTTTAGTACATGGAAACAACCTGGTATAGCTGGCTGTTTGGTACTGCCTATCTAAGTGCAATTATTGCTTTTGCGGTTGTGGTGATCATGACACGAAGACCTGTGGGGGTTTCCCTGGCCTGGCTGGTGTTGCTGTTTGCGCTGCCGGTAGCGGGGTTTGTTCTGTATCTTTTATTGGGTTCTCCCCGCCTGGGCATTGGCCGTTTAAAGCGCATGCGCGCACTTTATCCGGATTATGCCCAATGGTATCAACACTTGTCCCGGATTATCTCAGGCAGTGAGCCGTCCCGCTGTCCGGTGACCAGTCATCATGGCATTTTCTCACTGGCAGAAAAAAGCATGAGTATCCCCTTGCTGCCAGGCAACCATCTCCAGCTCTTCTCAGATTTTGGCAACATTATCGAACATCTGCTGCATGATATAGAAAATGCCCGGCAAAGTGTCGTGATTGAGTTCTACATATGGGAGCCGGTTGGTCGAGCCGAAGAAGTGGCGGAAGCGGTTATCCGTGCTTCCAGGCGGGGGATTGATTGCCTGGTTGTGCTGGATAATGTCGGTAGCCGGGGTTTTTTGAATGGTATATGGGCTCGTCGTTTTCGCCTTGAAGGGATCAGTGTGACCGCATCAATGTCAGCAGGCCCTCTGCGAATGCTGGTGGAGCGTATGGATATTCGTAACCATCGAAAGATTCTGGTTGTTGATGATCAGGTGGCCTGGACCGGCAGCTTTAACCTGGTGGATCCATCCCTGTTTAAACAGGACGCTCAGGTCGGGCAGTGGGTGGATGCCATGGTCAGAATTGATGGTGTTGCCGCTCATGTGCTTGGCGCCATTGTGCAATGGGATAAAGCACTGGAAACCGGGCGTGGGCACCCCTCGTTCAACAGACAGTATGAGTACCCTTCGGCTGAGCATCGTGGCCGGGACGATGCATTTGTGCACGTTCTGCCATCCGGGCCTGATGTTGACCGGGAAATGCTGCAGCAGGTCCTGCTGACGGCCATTTATGAAAGTCGTCAGGAACTCCTGATCAGTACACCGTATTTTGTGCCCGATGAGTCTTTGCTGACGGCATTGAAGTCGGCAGCGATGCGTGGTGTTGATGTCCAATTGCTGGTTCCTGAAAAAAATGACTCGAGAATGGTTCATCATGCCAGTCGCTCCTATTATCAGGAGTTGCTGCAGGCTGGCGTCACTATTCAGCAGTTTAGAGGGGGGTTGCTGCACACCAAGTGTGTTCTGGTGGACCGTGAAACAGCGCTATTTGGTACTGTAAACCTGGATATGCGCAGTGTCTGGTTGAATTATGAAGTGACGTTGATTGTTTATGATGGTGGTTTTGGTCAGCAGATATTTCATGTGCTCCAGTCGTATATGAACCAGGCAGGTGAGGTGGATATCAACCGTTGGTCAAAAAGATCTTTTCGACGGAAACTGCTGGAAAATACGCTGCAGCTGTTAAGTCCGCTGCTGTGATTGGATTTGCCGCAGACGTTAAAAGCCACGGCTATTGTGGCCACGGGCCTGATGACATTTGCGTTCTTTCTGGGAGCCGGAAATATTATCTTTCCTCCATTTCTGGGGCATATGGTGGGCACTGAGCTGATTATTGCGATGCTGGGATTCCTTCTGGCCGGTGTAGGCCTGCCGCTGCTGGGTGATTGTCTGTGCCCGTGTCGGTAGTGGTCTGGAAAAGCTGACCGCCATTTTTTCAGGCAAAAATCGCATTATCGTTTGCCGTTATTCTGTTTCTGGCTATCTGGCCAGCGCACTGATTACCAACGTTGGATTGAATAGGCTATTGCAGCATACCGGCGTTGCTGATTATCTATCCTTTGATCATTTCAAAGGGATAACGGCATCAGGCTGCCTGAGGCAGCCTGTACTGTATTAATGCCTGACTGCGTCAGTGAGGGCTTTGAGATACGGTTCACCATGGTGATGTTGTGTGATGGTTTCAGTCAGTGTTTTTCCTTCACTGTCCCGGGCATTCAGACTCAGGCCAGCTTCCAGATAAAAGGGAATAAACCGGGCAAAATCATTCGCTCGCAGGTAGCGGTAGGCTCTTAACAGTATGTGATAGTCTCGACTGCTGCCAGCTGCCGGCTGCAGTGTTAGCAGCGATTTTAAGCGCTCATCACTTAATTCCTCTCCAATGACTTTCTGTTTATCTTTCTTCATGGTTGATTCACTGTTCAGTGTTTTATGGGTGAGGTTTGTCTGGGCGAAATCAATAATCAGGTTGATATTTTACTGAGCCGGAAACAAAGATATATAACCTTAATAGGATATTTTGACATTATATTAAGCATAAAAAGAATAAAAGAAGTTTGCAGGGTTTTATCACCCAGCAGTGGAATCGGCATAATATTCATCGGTCTCTGCCCCATGGAGCTCTGCATGGAGGCTGTATTCTGTTTATTCTCCTGACCTGCTGGGAGGCTGGTTATGGCAACTGGGACTTTATCAATAGGGTGGAAATGCTGGTAATGCCCGTTTTTGCAACCATTCTTTACCTGATGCCAGTTTATGCTTTTTATCGGGTTAATGCGCTGAAATCATTTAGATATCCTGTTCTGGATGTCTTTATTTTTCTGGTTGGACTGGTGGCTATCACCGGGTTTTTATTCAGTCAACTGTTTCCATAGCGCTTTGCTACTCTTGGCTGGGAAAAGCGGTTTATCAGCCGACATGATTTTGACATGGCGATTGCTTTTTAACGCATCACTGCCTGTTTTTCTGAAATTAATCCTGGCTTTTCTAATTAAGTTTTCCTATCAAGCTACAATGAACTGAGTAATTAAAGGAATGGTTGAGGGCGCGTTATGGACGGTGTATCTGGTGCAGGCTCGATGAGTTTTCCACAAGAGCAATTTATTAATAATCTTTCTAAACATCTTGCTGATGGGCATAAGGTTTCGGTTAAATTTACTGATCAAGGTGAGTTTACCATCCAGGTAGTAAAGGATGTTCAATCAACATCAGGTCTTAAGTTATCAGACCAGCAACCGGATGTATCCGTGCCGAGAAAGATACCTCTGCAACAGAGAAAAGCTGAGGTAGCCGCTGAAAAGGATACGGCAACCGTTCGGAAAAGCGTATTTAAAATGCTGAAGTCTGCCAAGAATTACCTTCAGAATAAGATTTCGAGTAAATTCCCTAAAGCTGCAGAGAATCTGAAAAAATTTGATGCAAGCGTTGGTGCGAAAATTAAGAATACATTCAGTGATATCAAAAAAGCCATCAAGCATGAAAACTGGGAAAAAATTCCGGGAGATTCATTAAAAGGCGGCTCTGACCAGTTGAAGCTTGAAGCTCAGATGCATAATGACTCCATTGACCAACTTGAAAGTCTCAAGAACCAGGAGGCTGATAGGAAAACAGAACTGGATACGCTCAACCAAGTCTACAAAAACACCCGTAAGGTGTTTGAAGATTCTGAAGGCGTGATCCATAGCAAAAAGAGAATTACTGTTCCAATTCCTATTGAAGGCGCTGATCCCGTTATTATTGAATCATCAGATCCTGTGGCTCGAAGAGGACAGGTAAATAAGGTCCTTGATAAGATTAAGGAGTCAGGTTTTGCTGAACGAATTAATCAGCTTGATTCAGAAATAAAACAGACGAGATCTGAGCAAAAGCAGTTGAAAGCGTCAATGAAAGAAAGTGGTAATAGAATTCTCGAACTTTTTAAAGCAGAACAACATACATTGGATCAGGCTGAGGCTAAAAATACCAGGTTATCTAAATTGCAGGATGACTTGAGTGAAAAGCGTATTAATCTGGAGTCTCAGGTTGAACAGTTGCAGGCTGAAATCAGAGCTCTAAAAATTGAGAAGCAAGAAACAAAGGAATATGTTGCTCAGCAAAAGGAGAATCTGTCAAAATTTAATAAAGATCTGAGTTTAGTTGGTAAGTTTTCAGCTAATTATGATGATGCAATACCAACCAGTAATGAAAAAATAATCTCTTGTATTAAGGATGCACAAGAGATGATTGAAATTGGTAGTGCCAGGCTAAAAGCAATACCTGGTGAGATGAAGGAGAAAAAAGCAGAGCTGGATACCAAAATGAAAGAGATTGATAACTTGCAAAAAGGCAAAGAATTGAAAAAGCATGAGAAAGCTGATAAGGGAGAAATTGCAGCTGAACAGAATAAGCTGAAACAGCAGTTAGGTAAAAATCTTCGGAAAAAATAATCTTTTATCCATATGCCATAAAAAAAGCTTCCAGAGGAAGCTTTTTTTGTTTGCCCAACGAAGCGGGCAAACCCGTCAGGCTGAAAGAAGCCTGAACCACTCCGACTGAGGGGGAAGGTAATCCCTATGGCAACGGCGCTGCTGGCCAACGGCAAAAGCAGGAATCACACGATGCTCATTGGCCAGAACCGAAGGGACATAGAGCTGTGCATAACCTCTACCCCGTTTCATTTTGTATCACCACCCCGATTGATATTTTCCTGAAATCTGATGTCAAAGGACTGATCAGATC
>NZ_JAHHPM010000260.1 GCF_024606345.1 Endozoicomonas sp. YOMI1 | reverse complement strand
TTGCTGTGTATGGTGCCGGCACCAAGAGTCGAACTCGGGACCCACTGATTACAAGGCATCTATAACTGCTTCCCATAGCCATCCGTAAAATCCCACCACCCTGCTCTACACCCCTTGTTTCACGGGCTCTGTAGAAGATCGCATTCCCATAAGCTACCATAAGAATTTGCTTCATCCCACGCGAAACGGGGACTAAATTGAGCTTAGTCCCCACTTCCAAAAATCGAATAAATAGAACCATGGTTGGAGTTATTGATGCCACAGTACTCACCCACCCAGATTGAGAACATGACCATTGATGGCAAGAAGAAAAGCAAGATCAGTGAGCCGGTCGGGGGTAAAGGTGAAGGGACGCTTGTCTTTAAACAGCAAAAGAGTGATGTTGAGGCCTATTACCGGTATCGGGATAACGGCGAAGACACCACGCTATTTATTGGCCGCTACAGCCGGTTGGGTAAAACCGGCCTGAAGCTGAATGAGATACGGGATAAAGCAAGGGAGTATGCTCGCTTAAGACGGGAAATAGCGCCGGTTGATCTTAAGGATCATCTCAAGTTTGAAGAGGCCCGGCGGCTACAGGAAATGGAAGAACAAAAGCGTCAGGCCGCAATTGAAGCAAGCCACGGCACACTGGAAGACCTCTGCGCCTTATATGCAGCCAGTCTACACCGCCGAAAGGCATCGTCAGCAAGGGATGTTGTATGGCCTGCTGCTGAGGTTCTGCTTTGTTTGTTTTGGCAATCGTCCTGAACAGCTTAATGGTATCAAGTGGTCCGACATTGATTTTACCAAACAAACATTAATGTTTGTGGATACCAAAGGTAAAAACGCAATCCCAAAGAAACGCGTTATCCCGCTCGCAAACAGAGCAATGGCCATACTGGAGCAGGCTCAGCGGATATCAGGCTGCTTTGATGGCCCCTTTATTATTACCGGTGGATCACCCATCGATATTCGTAACCTTGGCCGCTTTGTGGGTGCCTATAACGACTGGCTGCAAGATCATGCAATGGCGGAAGGCAAGCAGCCTCCGGAACGCTTTACCGCAAAAGACCTGCGCCGCACAGCTACCCGCCTGTTCACCGACTGCCGTGTACTCAAAGAACATCGCTACCTGCTGCAAAGCAGGGAAGATGGCAGTGTCGAGTCCAAACACTACGACCACGATGACAGGCTGCCAGAAAAGCGGGATGTCGCCAAAATCTACGACGATTACCTGAGCAGAATCATTGAAGGCACGGCTAATGAGGAACCAGACAATGTTATTCAGTTCAAGGCAACGGTGCCCTCCATTGCATAAACCCTTTAACTGAGTTTATCCATACACGGGGAAATGGTTCTCGATAATGAGGATCACCCCGTGAGAACAGCATCTTCAGACTATATGTCTGCTTCTTTTGTTATCCAACCCAAAAAGTATCAAACCAACCGCTCAAAACCATTTTAACCGAAAAATAATACAATTATTGACGAAATCAAATATTAAAATGGATTAAATTCCAGATAGATCTATAATTTAATCATAATATGCTGTATTTGCCTCACTAACCTGATAACAGAGGCCGTTATGTTAATTGAATTCTCGACCACAAACTTCCGCTCCTACCGTGAAAGGCAAACCCTGAGCATGGTCAGGGGAAAATTAAAAGATGACGATAAACTGGATACCCACAGCTTTCCGTTCCCTGATAAAGCCAACATGGCCTTGCTCCGCTCTGCAGCTATTTATGGGGCCAATGCCTCCGGCAAGAGCAACCTGATCCGTGCCCTGGACACCATGCAACAAGTCGTGGTTGAGTCCGCAGGCTGGCAGCGGGGAAAGGAGCTGCCAATGGAGCCTTACTTACTGTCCACGCAGGCAGCTCAGGAGCCATGCGAATTTGAAGCCTCCTTTTATGTCAGCGGTGTCCGCTTTCAATACGGCTTCTCAGCGACCAGCGAGCGGGTTATGGAGGAATGGCTTTATGCCTACCCCACTAGCCGGGCACAGAGCTGGATCGAACGCGCCTGGGACGAAGGCAGCCAATCCTACCAATGGGGCCGCATGGAGGCCTTGAAAGGCCAGAAGAAACTGTGGAGGGACAGCACCCGGGATAATGCCTTATTACTTTCTACTGCCGTGCAGCTCAACTGCGAGCAGCTTCAACCGGTGTTTGACTGGTTCGAGAATACGTTAAAAATAGTCGGTATTGGTGGTTTTAATCCCGGCTTTTCAGCCAGCCTGTGTGAAAAGGCTGCTCAAAGAAAAGACATTGTCCAATTTCTCAAATCAGCAGACCTGAACATTACTGACATCAAGGTTAAACCCAGAAAAATCAGTGTCAATGACTTACCGGACGACATGCCGGGTGATATGAAGCAATCCCTCCTTCAGAAGTTGGAAACCGAAGAGTTTGTCGACATCCAAATCATCCATGCAGGGGAAAACGGTTCTTCAGTTGCATTACCACTTAAAAGTGAGTCCGATGGTACCCAAAAATTATTCGCCTATGCAGGCCCTTGGCTGGATGTACTGAACGAAGGCAGCGTCCTCTTTATTGACGAACTGCACGATAACCTCCATCCACTAATTGTCCGGATGCTGGTCGGCCTGTTCCATAACAGCCAGACCAACCCGAAAAATGCCCAGCTTATGTTTACCACTCACGAAACCTCAATCCTCAGTCAGGAAGTGTTCCGTAGAGATCAGGTCTGGTTCGCGTCTCAAGAGGGGGCACAGGGTACACACCTAACCCCCCTTTCTGATTTCAAGGTACGCAAGGGCGCGGAGGATATTGAGCGTTACTATCTGGATGGCCGATACGGTGCCGTACCCTACCTGCGGCACTTTTATGCAGATGTCTCTGTGGCCATGGGGAATTGATTGTGGCAGACCAGTTGTTCAAAAAGCGTAGAGCAAAAAAAGCAGCAGAGCTTTCCCGACAGCAAGCTAAACGGGAGTCTTATGACAAGGTTCTGATTGTCTGTGAAGGTACCAAGGCCGAGCCCAACTACCTGAATGAAATCAAGGACGAACTAAAGCTATCAACCGCTAACGTATCCATCGCCCCTTCACCCGGTTCTGACCCGCTCAGCGTTGTTGAGCATGCAGAGGCTCTGGTCAATCAACAGTCCCGCCAGAAGCATCAGGACAACTACGACCGGGTCTTCTGCGTGTTCGATAAAGATGAACATGAGCAGCATGGCAACCGCTACAGCAAAGCCCTGAACAAAATCAGTCAGATCAAGGTTAAGGGTGTTACCTTTGCTACCATTACCTCTAACCCCTGCTTTGAAGTCTGGCCGGTTCTCCACTTCGAACCACGAACAGCACCATTCTTGCCCTCCGGCAAGAGAACCGCAGCCCAGGAACTCGTTCACCACCTTAGCCAGTACCTCCCGGGCTATGAAAAAGGCAGGCAGGGCCTCTACAGCCAGATTAAAGGACAAACCAAACAGGCTATCACCTTTGCCAAGCGACTTGAGCAACAAAACCAGAAAAGCGGCAGCGATAACCCCACCACCGAGATACATGTACTGGTCGAGTACCTTTACCAACTGAAAAACCGCTGATTGATGCGTTATGTCACCTGTCAGGCTCTACTAAACGACATCCTCTGTTTTTCCTGATAGAGGTTTACGATTCAACTCGCTACAATCTTCCCTTTTCTTACCACCGTACCCCATAGAATTTCAGACAACCGGTTGGTTGCTCCCACGGAACGCAAGGAGTTGATCC
>NZ_JAHHPM010000259.1 GCF_024606345.1 Endozoicomonas sp. YOMI1 | reverse complement strand
CGGGATTTTCCCGTCTCACCTTTAGCGGTTCGCTTGCCGGTGGTAGATGCGTTGTCGGTCATGGATTACCTGCCGCTGGTTCAATCATTGAACTATTGTACATCCTGAATAATATCCCCGGGCTTGAGTACCACACCGCCCAGCTCGGCAAACTCTCTGGCGGCAAAGCCGTTATCAAAGCTGACACCGCTGCTGATAATAATGCTCACCGGTGCCTGCTCCTCTTTCAACAGGGAGCGCAGGCTGTCGATGGCGTTGGCAATAATGGCCGAGGTGACCTCCCGTTCCGCGAACCGGACACTGACGGTATTTTCCCCTTCACCAATTTCCACCCTTACCCCTTTCAGGCGCACGTTTTCCCGGTCCCGGAATTTGTTCAGAACACTGAACACTTTTTCGGTGGAATCCAGAGTGACCCGCTTGTTGTCAGCGATACGGGCGGGCTTGCTGTCGTCAATGGCGGGGCCTTTTTCTCCGGTGCCGGGTATCTGGAAATCGTCGGTACGGCTGGCTTCACCGGCACAGGCGTAAACCAGCAGACGACAGCCGTTGTTGTCTACATCAAACTGCCCTTCATAGCGGGTGCCTTCTTTCGGGTTGGAACCGTCCAGGGTGTAGAACAGTTCTGCGGCCGGTGTACAGCTCAGCTCGATCGTCCGTTTGTCGCCACGGGCATGGATTTCGTGACGAATCTTCAGCTCCGCTGTCCAGCGTTGGGCGGCACCGGTTTCGTACTGACCGGTGCTGTCCTCCACCAGAAAGTAAAGAGTGGCCTCTTTGGTGCTGAAGTTTTCCAGGTCTTCAATTAAATGGTCTTTGTTCGATACGCTGGCCGTCGTGGCATAGTAAACCACCGGCCCGGAACCGGCATTGCGGGGTGTCAGGGCCAGCCGGGATTCACCGGTGGCCGGATCAACGCTCTGGGTCTGGACATTAATGGCGGTTTTCTCTTTCGGGAATGGGCCTTTTTCAATGTAGCCATCGGCACCCATACGCCAGCGCCCTTGCTTCAGGGCTTCGTTTTTCAGGGTGTCCATGCCGTTGGTGCCGGGCATCCAGGACCAGCCGGGGTTGGTGCGGGCACGCATCAGCACGTCCTTCCACGGGGTGCGACGATCCTTTTGCGGCCAGAGTTCTGACTCGGCATAGGCCCAGTTCTCTTGCAGTTCTTCCTGCAGGTCCAGTACCAGCTTGTAGTTTGCCCGAGAGCTGGCCAGCAGTTTTTCCAGCTGCCGTTCACTGGAGTGCTCGCCTTCACCCATTTGTAGACCGTTATCAATGGTCGCCATCAACAGACGTTCAGAGCCGTCTGATTCATCAATGCCGGGAAAGTAGAGGCGGTTGTAGGCACCGGAAATGGTTTTGGAGAAGCGCTGCTCGGCATCCGCCAGCCGGTCCTGGGCTTCTTCATAAAGGCTGTCGCCGGACTTCAGGCGGCTGGCAATCTGCTCAATAGCGTAGAGCTCACGCAGGCGCTCTTCCACCGCATCGGCCATATGGCTGTCATGGCCCGACAGCACCAGCAGGTTGTTCTTCTCCTGCTGGAATTCAAAGTAGTTGCGCAGCTCCTGGGGGGGCATGGTGCCATCCGGACGGATCACGATCAGTACCCGGGAGCCGGTGAGCTTTATGTCATCCAACCGGGGCAGTACATGGAGAATCTGGTAAGCCTTTTTGCTGGTGGGCTGCAGGATGGCGGTCAGCCGGTTCACCAGCGCCTGATCGATTTTCGGCTGGGGAATGTCTTTGGCATTGCGCTCAATCTGCCGGGAGAGGTTTTCCGTTTCCTTGATAAAGAAACGCTGTTCTTCCCGGTGCAGATACCAGGCCTGCTCCCGCAGTTTTTCCAGAGCCGTGAGGAATTCATCGGGCTTGCGGTTGGGGGCGGCCAGAAACTCAATCAGCTCACTTTCGGTCAGGCCGATGCGACCGCCGACGGCACGGGACAGCGAAGAGGCCAACAGCAGGATTTCCACCTGGGTAGCGGCATCACTGGCCAGCTGGGTGTCCAGGGTTTCGGCAATGGCATTGCCGTTGTCGGCAATATCACGGGTGACCGCCGGGCGCAACGACGGGGCAATGCGCTCGATTTCATCCTTGACCGATTCGTCGTTCAGGTCCAGATGCTGGGCGCCGATCAGGAAAACGTCATCTGTCTGTCGGTCATCGACGCTTTTCAGCAGCCGGGCGGTAAACTGCATCAAACCACGAGTTTGGCGAAAGCCTTCGTTTTCCTTAAACAGGGCCACCAGGTGCTTGAAGGAGGGGTGGAACGGGTAGGTTTGTCGCACTTGCTCAGTGATCTGCTCAATGCTGCTGGCAACGATATAGCCACCGTCTTCGGCCATCTTGATGCGCTGGGCGTACTCTTCAGCCACTTCGGCGATCACGTCTTCACCGGGCAGTTCATCAATCAGCCTTTTTTTCAGGATTTCGTAGATTTCATTACCGGCCAGCTGCACCGGTGTGATGATGCTGGCCTGTCGGCGGGTCTCCTGTTGCAGGTTGTCGATGGCTGCGGCCAGTGCCTTGGTTTCATGCTGGTAACTGCCGGACAGATTGGCAATGACGATACAGCACCCGGGCAGCTCCAGGGCTGCACTCATCAGGCTGCTCAGGCTGTAGACCACCATATCCGCCAAAGTGCCGCCACCTACGACACGGGTGCTGGCGTTTTTCAGATAGGGAGGCAACTCGTCCAGCATGATCAGGGTGGGTTTATCACCAATGATCTTTTTCCAGCCTTCCTGGTCCACCGCTTTGGGGCCGTTGACCCAATAAGGTTTGACGGCTTCCTCTTCCCCCAGCTGCCTGGCAATCTCACCCCAGATAAAGTTATCCGGATCGTTACGGCCATTGAAGGCAGCAATGCGGGCATCGGCAAACTCTACCCGTTGCGCCAGCTCCGGCTCAAGCACTTCACTGCGCAGGTGGGCGTGGCGGGTCAGCAGCCCCAGTGCCACCATCATATGGGTCTTACCACCACCCATGGCCTGGGTCAGTTCAAACACCGCCTGATCGGATTTACCCGACAGCCGAAGCATGCCTTCTCTGAACAGCTGGCCCATACCGTGAGTAACGTAGTTGCGGGAAAAGAACTCGCGGCCATCGCCTTCGTCTTTAATCAGGTCAGACAGGTTCTCGATGCCCTGACTCATCCGGTAGTCCCGGACAATCGGATTAAACCGACAGGCCTGTTTGACTGTCTTGAGCATCTGGATCAACTCCTTGCGTTCCGTGGGAGCAACCAACCGGTTGTCTGAAATTCTATG
>NZ_JAHHPM010000258.1 GCF_024606345.1 Endozoicomonas sp. YOMI1 | reverse complement strand
AGGGCAGTCTATTCTCGGACAGCCTCCTGGCCGACCGGCTCCAGCTCTTCCATGGGCCAACGGGGCACAGGTAACACTTCAGGCCCATCGCTCTGGCCAGCAAGCAGCCGCTGACAGCCAGCATAGGCGATCATGGCACCATTATCCGTGCAGAACTGAGGCCGGGCATAACGCAGCACCGCACCTTCTTTTTCCACCATGGATTCCAGGGCAGCCCGCAGTGACTGATTGGCACTGACGCCTCCGGCAATAATCAGCTGCTTCATACCAGTCTGCTGTAGAGCCCGACGACATTTGATGGCCAGTGTTGCCACCACCGCCTCTTCAAACGAACGGGCAATATCCGCACGATCCTGATCCGAAAGCTCTTTCGTTAATGCTTCTTCACGGCATTTTGCGACGGTATTAAGGGTATAGGTTTTCAAGCCACTGAAGCTGAAATCCAGTCCCGGGCGATCGGTCATGGGCCGTGGGAAACGAAAACGCCCTTCCTGCCCCTGTTCAGCCAGCCGGGCAATGGCAGGACCGCCGGGGTAATCCAAACCCAGCATCGCGGCCACTTTATCAAAGGCTTCTCCGGCGGCATCGTCAACAGACTCCCCCAGCAGGGTGTAACGACCAATGCCATCCACCTGCACCAGCTGGGTGTGCCCGCCGGATACCAGCAGCGCCACAAACGGAAACGCTACGGGTGTTTCTTCCAGCATGGGTGCCAGCAGATGACCTTCCATATGGTGTACCCCCACCGATGGAATGCCCAAGGCCCAGGCCAGCGCCTTGCCAATACAGGCTCCCACCATCAGGGCCCCCACCAGCCCGGGGCCACGGGTGTAGGCAACGGCATCAATCTGATCTTTACCGATACCTGCCTGCTCAAGCACTTGGTTCATCAGGGGCAATACTCTCTGGATATGATCTCTGGAAGCCAGTTCAGGTACCACACCACCGTAATCGATGTGCATATCAATCTGACTGAACAGGGCATCGCTCAGCAGGCCTTTCCTGCTGTCATAAAGGGCAATGCCGGTCTCATCGCAGGAAGTTTCTATCCCAAGAACAATCATTCAACAAACCTGTGAAACAATTTGTGCAAATAAAGAGTCAGTAAAAATCCCAAATCCGGATATTTCATAAAGGAAAAGAATCATACGTTAAGTAGTTGGCCAAATGGAATCGTAT
>NZ_JAHHPM010000257.1 GCF_024606345.1 Endozoicomonas sp. YOMI1 | reverse complement strand
ACAGGCCAAGCCTAGCAGGGCTTGTTGCGTTCGTTGCTTTTTATTTCAACTGTTTCGTCTGGTAACACAAAAACAAAAGCTTTATCAGGTATCAAGCCTGATAAACCGGAGTGTTCCTGGGGAGAAAAAAGCCAGCACAGAGATCATGTTTCTGTGAAATGTCAGGAATATTGAACCGTTGGCGTCATTGGCAAAGCCAGTCACAGTTATCCAACAACTGACTCCTGATCCAACAACTGACTCCTGAATGTTCGAAAATCTAGTTCACATCAGTAGAGTAACGACAGTGTGTAAAAAGACAACCCTTTATATCATAAAATAATTGACAACAGTGCAGGCAACAGCATTACCGAAAGCACGGTTTACCCGGCATTCGACCCGGGTGTTCCGGACACAGGATTCATACTTTGCCTGACCATTTTTTCCAGTCGGTTAAGCTCATTCACAATCACAGGTTGTCTTATATGGTGTGCCCTGAGTTCAGTAATTTCGCGCAGGGGATTGACGCCTGAAAACTGTGTATCAACTGTATGCTCACCGGTCTGATGACTGATCTGGCGACCATAGTCAAACTTCAATTGATTAACCAGCTCCCTGACCTCTGGGCGGGTAAAATGCTCCGGCTCCAGACGGGCAATGACCGCAGAAAAACCTTCCGCTTCCCGGTAGATAACAGAAACCGGCAAATGGTCAGATAACCCGCTTTCCAGATCATGAGCAACATCAAGCCCCAGTTGTCGTATTTCGGTATGGGATGCCCATTTTTTTTCAGTGTCCCTGTACACCAGCTGGCGGTCATAAATACAGTGCCTTGCCACCTCGGGCTGTTCTTTCCAACGCTTGCTGCCCCAGGGTTGATGCTCTCTGTTTCCGGCCCCGAGATACCATGACCCATCCGGCTCCCGACGATCTTCCGTCTTGATGGTTGCCTGGTCGCTATTGACAAAAAATGACTCGCTGCGCTCAACCAGCCGGGTATCATTTTCTTCATCATGGGTCTCGTAGTAACTGTCAGAAAAATTGTCCCCCAGTGCTTTCCTGGCATTTTGATACTGTTCGTTTTTACAAACCCTCCCCTGCTCGTCTGACCGGGCAATGTTCAGGTCTCCCATCAGGAAGATGCCATGATGGTGTCTGTTATTCCGCCTGTCGTTACTGCTATCCGCCCCAACCCACTTTCTAATCTGCTTCAACTCGTCAATGCGGATCGCATCATAGGTTTGACCTTCCTTGGCCTGAAGGTGAGTATTGTAAACCACGGCCGTTTTATCGTTACCGAGATCCAGCACAATCCGCAGCAACCCTTTATTGGCCAGCTGGTCTTCTCCGGCCAGATCAGTGAAAGGCCGGAATGTGATCTCCTGTACGGGATATTTGCTGGCAATGGCCAGGCCACTGTTCAACCCGGTTTCCCGGGGGGCAACACTGTGCACAATATGATGGTAGTGGCCACTGAGGTCCTGGCAGAGCCGCTTCGCCGCCTGCTGGTCAAACACCTCCTGGAAGCAGACAACATCAGGGATAACGTCAGGATTGCGGGTTAAGGCTTCGGCAATCTCCCCACTGCGCCGCTGTGATGAGCGCAGGTCATTGAGATTACGGATAAACGACGGCATCAGGCCAGTGTTGTAGGTCATCAAATGCAAACCCCGCTCAGGATGATAAATGGCGGGTGGCACAGAAGACTGAATCAGGGAAATGTCGTTCCTGAACAGGTTGCCGATCATGCGCAGGGAGAACCCCAGTATTCCCAACGCCAAAGAAGGCACCAGAAATAGCGTGACTGCAGTCACCCTGGCTACTTTCCTGGTCCACAGTGGTACATTTTGCGTCTGTTTGTCACCCTCGGAAGGTGGGCTGCTTTTGCCGGGTCGGTCATGGGCGAACAGCTTTGTGGCTAAATTAGCCACCAGAGAAACAGGTCGGGATAGAAATCGGCCAAGATAATGGCAACCACGACCAAAGCGGTTGTGAGAATAAACATAGTGATTATCTCTGGAAACATAATGGGTCTGAGCTTGAGATGGCTGGACTTCAGGCATAAAGTCTCCACTGGTTTGTCTGCTGCTTATATCGGCCATCGACAATTACTCTCACCACTTAAAAGGCTGTCACTCCGTTTTTCCTTCGAACTGCCTGCGCCATCCATTGAAGGTACTGCAAGACCCTGACAAAAAATCATCAAATCTTTCCTATACTTGCCACAAACCTGGCCTGTGTTGCCGCAAGGTTTCACAGGCTTCCCTCTTCTTTTTCACTACTCACTGTTGAGTCTGAAACGGAGTCTGATTGTGAAAAGCTACTGCCTGAAATTATGGTGGCTGATCTGTGTCGCCGCTCTTGTTCCCTTACTTGCTCCCACAGCCCTGGCCACAGACGATAACGAAGGAACGCCCCCCAGTAATGACTTCAAATGGATGAACCTGAACCTGATGTATGCCTACAAAGAGCTACCTCGAAGAGAAGATGAAGCCAATGATGGGCACAACTATCTGGAGCTGGAGTTTGGCGGGCGTTCAGGAATACTTGATCTGTATGGTTATGTGGATGTCTTTAATCTGACCAACCGCGATAGCAGTGATAAGAAAGACAAACCCAAAATGTTCATGAAGTTTGCCCCCCGGCTATCACTGGCAGGGCTGTTTAATAACTTGCCCTGGGAGCCGGTGACAGATATCTACTTTGCCACCCTTTTTAACTGGGGTGGTGGGGGAGCAGATGTTAATAGCTCGTTCTGGGGTATTGGTTCCGACATACAGGTTCCCTGGTTTGGCAAGATGGGGCTCAACCTCTATGGATTTTATGATCTTAATCGAAAAGAGTGGAATGGCTACCAGGTTTCCACCAACTGGTTTACGCCATTTTATACCTTTCAGAATGGCTCGTTTATCAGCTACCAGGGGTACATTGATTATCAGTTTGGAGGTAAACGGAACAAGACTCTCTATCCCAACAGTGCTAATCCTGACAGGGATTATTCAACCAGCGGTGGGGCAATGTTCAATGGTCTTTACTGGCACTACGACAAGTTTGCACTTGGTTATGGTTTGAAACTGTATTCAGATATTTACCTGATAAAAAATGGCGGTGACGCATTTGGAGCCAAAACCAAATCAAGCGGCACCAGCCATTTCTTTGCGATCACCTATAAATTTTAATAACCATTGCTGATATTCTCTATCCCTTCCAGCTTATCCGGCAAGGATGCCAGCCATGCAGGATACCTATTTAAATCGATAATTCAGTGCTTACAGAATACTTGCAGGATAATCAACTCATAAAGACACACGTGCCAGGGAATAGATGTTATATTGATGAAAACTCTTCCCGGAAGTCGTCTTTATGCAGTCAAAACCGGCGTACTCAGAAGTTACGCAGCATAAATCCTGGCCGAAGTTGATCATCAATACCTTATTGGCATCTGTGCTTGTTGCATTGACTTATTTCTGGATCTCACAGGAAAACCAGAAACCCAGTTACATTTATGACAAGACCTACAAGTTGACCATTCTTAACACCAGTGAGTTTACTTATGAATATGACAAAGAAAAGTCAAATAGCAATGATCAACTGATTCAACGACAGGAGCTGATCAATAAAATACGCGGGGAAGTTGAAGCCGATGGTGGGAAATTATTGTTACTCTCCGGAGGAGAACTCAGCACCGATGATGACATACTGAACCTGAAACAACTGAACCAGCTGGGTTATAACGCCATGGCGGTGAGCCCATTATTATTTGATGAACCACTGAACATTATTCGAAATCAGGAAGCCGCTGCTGACTTTCCTTTTTTGTCCGCCAACCTTTATGAATCTGAAACAGGTCGGCCCGTATTTGATGCCTATACCCTGTTTGACTTCGATGGGCTACGCATTGCCGTTATGGGGATTACCAGGCCAGGATCTAATGATGTAATTTCAGAGTACCGACGGGGTATTGAACTTATTGATCCGGCACTGGCAACTTCAGAGCTGGTACCTTATCTGAGAAGACAGGCAGATATCGTTATTGTTGCCACTCATGCAATCCACTACCCAAAGCTGATCAGATCTGTAAGCAAGCCAATTTTTCCGGCAGCCAAAATGGAAGGTATTGACCTGCTGGCAGGTAATAGTGTCCTGCCCCATGATGAATCTTACCGTATAACTGAAACAAGCACGCCTTTAAATGCGTCTGAATGCTGCTCAGTCATTAAAAGAATTGATTTGGAGTTTCGTAATGGTGAGTTAAAGAAAACAAACTCTGTACAAATTAACCTGATTAGCAAAATAGAATCCACGCATGGCTATTGAATAGGCCATTTAATTCAGGCGCTGTTGTCAATGAGACAATAGTAATAAAATAAATTTTTGTCCCCGTTTAATCACCAGCCATTCTCTTATTCTATCGGTTAATTTCTCTCAGCCTCTGTCACAGTATCTATACTAGCAGTTCTCAATCACTATCATTTATTTAGCAGGTATTTATTTTGACCCGTTTAAAACCCTATTTACTACCTTATGCTGTTGCTCTTTTCAGTCTGCCTGTTACAGCCAGTGACAGTTATGATTCATTTATCCGTGATGCCAAAATCGATGGCAAAGTACAGAGCGTATTTTTCGATGATGAGAATACTACAGACAATGTAACCAAAGGTGCATGGACAGGTGCTGTATGGCTTAATGCAAAGACTGGCTACCTTGCTGACGTTGTCAGTGTTGGAGGCTCAGCCTACCGGGTTGCCAAATTAGATATGAAGCATGGTAATGCTACCTCTAGTAACCTGCTGAATGCTGATAACGAAGGCTTTGGTAAAATCGGTCAGTTATGGGTTGATTTCAAATTGCCCGACAGCTATGACGGCCTGTCTGCCGATGTCAAAATTGGTCGTCAGCTGGTTGAAACCGGTCTGGTAACCATCTCAGGCTCCCGTTCGGTTCCCAGTGCCTGGCAGGGAGTGGATGCCAGTGTTGCAATGGACGGTTTCAAAGGCAAGATTGCCTGGTTAAATGAAGTTTCCGGGAGAACTCAGTCAGGCTTTCATCCTATTGTGAATGTAGACGGTAAAAAAATTGACTGGGTAATGGGCATGCAGCTGGGCTACACTTTTGAATTAGCCAACCAACGCAGCCTTGAATTCCAATACCGTAATGGTCTTGCAGACAACTATTTAAATGCTCATAACGGTAATGTCTGGTTGAAAATGCCCCTTTATGATGGTTCAGAGCTGACTCTTGGAGGAATGTACTTCTATACCAAACAGGATGGAGACCTCTGGAGAGTTAGTGAGCGGAACAGCTCATTTGAAAACAAAGCGGAATCAGGAAATTTGAATGCAACCCTCAACAGCGGCCCATGGACATTAAATGCGGCCTTCAATTATACAAAAGCCAACACAGCGGCCAACTCTATTACTAATGGCCATCACACTATAGGTTATTACAACTATAACTTCGGTGATAATACCCATGGAGTCTGGGATGTACCCACTGCCGCCAGCATATCCGACTTTAACTTCAATAAAGAGACAGCCTGGCTGATTGGGGCTGAATATGATTTCAGTGATATTGGGCTTGAAGGTTTATCACTGGCTTACAACTTCGTCTATGGATCAGGAATGAAGGCAAAAGAACAGAACGGTAGTGCACATGACGTTGCCGAGCACGAGCATGACCTGACCATGAAATACAATTTCTCCCAGTGGGGAATGAAGGATCTGCAATTCAAACTTGAATATGGCTATTACAGGAATGATGAGGCATTCCGTAAGGCTACTGGTCAGAATGAAGCAGAAAAACTACGAGCCTGGTTAAGTTACAACTTTACTATCTGATCAGTGATACTCCATCAAATTCGTTTCATCAGGCAGCTCTGTTGGGCTGCTTTTTCACCTCCCACGGTTCCCTGTGGGAATGCATACCGAACTCCCCGCAAATCAGAACCCTCATTAAATCACCCTTCGACTCCTCAGGGTGAACGGAGATTGAACACATCAAACTCATTGAAATTACAGCAAGGACTTCAGAGCAACTTCAACCATCTCATTGAACGTTGACTGACGGTCTTCTGGAGGCAGTGCTTCACCGGTGCGGATATGGTCACTGACGGTACAGATGGCCAAACCCTGTGCGCCAAACTCAGCACAAACGCCGTACAGGCCAGCCGCTTCCATCTCGACACCCAGTACACCGTATTTCTCCATGGTATCAAACATGGTTGAATCCGGGTTGTAGAACAGATCCGCAGAAAACAGGTTGCCCACTTTCACCGGCAGACTCATGGCACGGGCAGCGTTAACGGCATTTTCCAGCAGACCATAATTGGCAATCGCCGAAAAGTCGTGGTCCCTGAAACGCATGCGATTCACTTTGGAATCCGTACAGGCACCCATACCGATCACAATGTCACGCACCTGAACGTCCCTGGAAATAGCACCACAGGAACCGACGCGGATCAGACGCTTTACACCGTACTCAGTAATCAGCTCTTTGTAATAAATAGACGCCGAAGGAATACCCATACCTGACCCCATAACAGACACCCGGACGCCCTGGTAGGTGCCGGTAAAGCCCAGCATGTTACGCACATCCGTTACCTGTTCGGCACCTTCCAGGAACGTTTCGACAATATGTTTGGCGCGCAAAGGATCCCCGGGCATCAGGCAGACATCAGCAAAGGCACCGGGCCTGGCATTAATATGAGGTGTCATGGTTAAATCCTCGTTCTCGATAAAACACGACGATCAAAGTGCATCAAGGATGGTTTCCTTGATGCGGATAAGGAGTTGTCCCGAAATAATTTCGACATCTTCAACTCGATCTCCGTTCATCCTGAGCTTGTCGAAAGGTGATTGGCACAATACATGAGGCCGGAGTTCACGCCCTTCGACAGGCTCAGGAC
>NZ_JAHHPM010000256.1 GCF_024606345.1 Endozoicomonas sp. YOMI1 | reverse complement strand
AAAAGAAAAAATCTTTTCCTCTGTGACTCCGTGGCAAAAAAGAGGAAGTTATTCCGGGACCAAGCAGAACTTGCCACTACCGGCGGCTGCGGGCTGCCAGCTCTTCATCACGCAAATGACGACGGAGGATCTTACCCACATTGGTCGTGGGCAGCTCATCTCTGAACTCAACCATTTTTGGTACTTTATAGCCAGTCAGGTTCTGCCGGAAAAAGTGAATCACTTCTTCTTTGGTCAGCCCCGGATTACTGGACACCACAAACACCTTGATCGCCTCTCCCGAGCGTTTATCGGGAACACCGATCACGGCACACTGACTAACATCAGGGTGGGCTGAGAGCAGCTCCTCCAGTTCATTCGGGTAAACATTGAAACCGGAAATACAGATCATGTCCTTTTTGCGATCCACAATGGTGACATAACCTTCCTCGTCTATTCGGGCAATGTCGCCGGTTCTCAGCCAGCCATCCAGCATCGCTTCTTCAGTGGCCTGCTCACTCTGCCAGTACCCCTTCATCACCTGAGGGCCTTTTATGCAGAGTTCACCCACTTCTCCAATGGGCAGATCCTGATCATCACTATTAACTACCTTCAATTCACAGGATGGCACTGGCAAACCAATGGTACCCAGTTTGATTTTACCCAGCGGGTTAATGGTCACCACCGGCGAAGTTTCCGTCATACCATAGCCTTCACAGATACGACTGCCGGTCAGGTTCTCCCATCGCTCCGCAGTATCCAGTTGCAGTGCCATACCGCCGGAAATGGTGTTTTTCAAATAGGAGAAATCAAGACGACGGAAGGCTTCCTGGTTCATTAGCCCGACAAACAGAGTATTCAGACCAATAAACATACTGAAGGGCTTACCGGTCAAATCCTTGATAAAGGATTTCATATCCCGCGGGTTGGTAATGAGCATGTTATGCTCACCCAGCAAGATAGCCACCATGCAATGCACGGTAAAAGCAAAAATATGATAAAGCGGCAGTGGCGCAATAATCAACTCCTCACCTTCTCGCAAATTACCCCCAACAAGCGCCTTGACCTGGAACATATTGCTGAGAATATTACGGTGAGTCAGCATGGCACCTTTAGCGACACTTGTTGTTCCACCGGTATACTGCAAGATGGCTACATCATCATTTTCCCTGCGAACATCCTTACAATGGTGCAAGGCTCCCCGGCTGAGAACGGTGGTAAACGACACCGCTGAAGGTAGCGAATAATCCGACACCATTTTCCTGACGTATTTGACCACCAGATTCACCAGTGTCCGCCTGAAGGTGGGCAACATATCTCCGACCTGCGTCACCACAACATGCTTTATGGCCGTTTTGGGAATAACCTTCTCAGCCATATGAGCCATGTTGGCCAGCACAACCAGCGCCTTGGCGCCGGAATCACGGAACTGGTGCTCCATCTCACGCTCGGTATAGAGCGGATTGGTGTTCACCACAATTAACCCGGCACGCAGTGCGCCAAAAACGACCACAGGAACCTGCATTACATTAGGCAGCATGATGGCTATACGATCACCAGGGCGCAAATCGGTGTGATTCTGCAGATAACTACAGAAATGACCACTGAGCTCATAAAGACGGGAATAGCTCAGCTCATGCCCCATGTTGCTGAATGCCGGCTTGCTGGAAAACTTGCGGGTGCTGTACTCCAGTACATCAATAATTGAGCGATACTGACCAACATCAATCGTTGCAGGAGTGCCTTCCGGGTATTTGTCTTTCCAGAAACCGGTGGTCATGGAGCAAGCCTCCCACATCCATGATGAAGCTGTATAGAATAAAAACTGGCTCGCAAACTGTTCAACCTGTCTTGCAAACTATCGCATTGGAAAATTTTTCGAGATTATCAGTTTTTTTCTGCTCCTGATAGACGACCTGCGGTAAATACTTCTATAACCTATTAAAGGACGTTGTATGACACACCCAGAGTCTCCACCATCATTGGTAACTATCAGCAGCCAATCAGGCCACCATCGTATTCCGGTTTACCAATGGCAGGCTGAAAAAAATCCAAAGGCTGTGATACATATCAGTCATGGTATGGCTGAGCACGGTGCCCGCTATCAAGAGCTGGCGGAGCAGTTAACCATGAGAGGGTTTCATGTCTATGCCCATGATCACCGCGGGCATGGAGCAACCACCAAAAAAGATGAAACATCCAGCCAGGGACACTTTGGTGATCATGATGGGTGGAATAATGTGGTTCAGGACCTGAAGCGGGTTGTTGACCACACTCTTGCTCAGCACCCGGCTTTACCCTGCTTTCTGCTGGGTCACAGCATGGGAAGTTATATACTGCAAAGCTATCTGGTCAGGCATAACCCTGATATATCTGGTGCCATTCTCTCAGGGTCAAACTTTGTGGCAAAGCCATTGCTGATGCTGGCCAGGCTGGTCGCCAAAATCGAAACCCTGCGCCAGGGAATGATGGGGCATAGCCCTGTCATCCACCAACTGACGTTTGCCGGATACAACAACCGCTTTAAACCCAATACGACGGAGTTTGACTGGTTAAGCCGCAACCCTGAATCGGTTATGCGATATGTCAGAGATCCTCTTTGTGGTTTTCGCTGCAGCAACCAGCTCTGGCATGACCTGTTTGGGGGGCTGCAGGAAATCAGTTCAAAAAAACGGTTAAAGAAGATTAACCACCAGCTGCCAATACTGATCATCGGGGGAGACCGAGACCCTGTCAGCGCACCGAATGGCTTAAAAGACCTGCAAAAAGCATGGATCAGTTCTGGCCACAGCAATACAACATTGACACTATACCCCGATGCAAGACACGAATTATTTCATGAAACCAACCATCAGGAAGTGATTGATCAACTGTGCACCTGGCTTGAAAAGCACAGTTAAAACAATAACTGTTGCCTTAGGGGGCCTGTCGTTGAATGCCTGCTGGGCACACCGGATGAGGTGGTTAAGGATTTCCCGGATAGTCCGGAATGCAAACGGGTGAAAGCACGCTTCAAAGCGGAATGTTGCCATGAAATCAAAAAGATGAGCCTGGCTGTTGCAAAAACTCAAGTTCTTCTGTTGTAGAAGTCCAGCCAGGAATGTCATTTCAATGGGGAAATCGACCAGTTAATAATACCGATAAGCCGCCGATTTCTGGAATATGGACAGACCTTCAGGTGTTGGCGGACCGGCACAGAGCCAATTTATTTCAACTCTGAGCCCCCCTGAGACTTCAAACAGCCACCAGACTATTTCTCAAACTCAGGGTTTGAGGGATATACCTGTCAATCAGGTTCCCAAAAAAGCCCTTCATCAGCGCTCAGCTGTACCAACAGAGCCAACCTCCTACCTTGGCTGGCTAACAGCTCCAGCCAGAGAGGTTGCCAGGGCAGTCGCTTTATTTTCTTACGATCTTGTCAACACAACGTATCAGACGCTCAGTGAAGGCTGGTCCTCCGTGGGTCAGGGAGTATCTGAAGCTTCAAAGTTTGGTATTGGAACCATAGGGTTTGCCGCCTCTCTGGCCCAGGCCGGACTTGCTGCAGCGGGAGAGCTGGCAGATTCACAAGGCTTGGCCATAGCTGACAGCAAAGTCGATCTGCTCGGCTGGGCCCTGGCCAAAGCTGGAATTAAAACGGTTGGAGTCCCAAAATCAGAGTTGCGGGCACTCGGCATGTCCCTTGCCAGACTCCACATGGGCAAACAGCAGGACATCCATATCACCAGGGGAAAGCTGGAACTTTCCGCAAATAACGATAGCCAGGGAGGAATGATATGGGGCCGCAGTCACAAGAGTAATACCTCTGCTGCTTCATCACCTCAGACTCCAGATAACAACAACTCTGACAATATTGAACCCATTATAAAGATCGGAAATATACATCTCGAAGGTATACAGCCCGGTATTGTCAGACCTCAGGGGACTGACAGGCAAGGTAACGGGATAGAAAGCCTGACAATCAGTGCCGACAAACTCACTTTTGACGTTGAATATTGGCCGTCCGTTGCAGCACAAGCCCCCCGGGAAGCACCGGTAACGCTTTCTATAGAAATCAACCAGCCAGAGCTTGTTGGTGAGAGTAACCTCCTGTCATTAATCGCTGCGTCAATCAATCGCTACTGCTCAGGATTAAAAAATCATCTGCCAGAAGCCATTGTTGATAAGGATCAGGCTTACTCCCCGGCAATGTCGACATTCTGGAATCAGGAAGATACCGGTGCCCGGCTAAAGTCACAGATCACGAATATCAAGGTCAGAAACCTGAAAAGCCTTGCACCTGGCATGTCCGAATACATTCCTGAAGAAACTAACCTTTCACTGATTGATCTGAATGCAGGTCTGCACAGTAATCTGATAGGAGATCAGACTTCGAAGCCAACCATCTTTTTTGAAAATCTTGAGTTCAATGACAATGACGCTGACCCATTTCATCTATGGACTGGTCAAATGACGCTGGATGAAGATATGAGTGGCTCGCTGGATATTACGGTACAAATTCCTTTCTCTAAATTAGCCGAATTTATGCAACAACTGCCTGATGCAGTAAAGAACAAAGTCACCGCAAATAGAACAGGTGATAATCAGCTAGGCATAATGATTCATTTGGATATTACTGGTGGGGATATAGACTTAAACACGCTCACTGCACTTGGGGTGAGTGACAAAAAATTATCGCTATTTCAGAAGCAAATTGAGAAAGCGGCAGTCAGGGCACTGCAGTCAAAACACACTCGATTCAGAAACCTGCCATCAGGTAATAAATCGTTAAAGATCGACTCTCTTGCTATTTCAGACAAGGCACCCGGGCTTATCAAAAAGAAGCTGCACGGAATGACAACAAAAACAACATCAGGCTACTACGATATTGGCAATCAGCCATCCATAATAACCGGCCCGAAAAGCAGAGGGATGATCTCTCTAACTGAACTATTGGAACTGGAGGTGAGGCCTGGCTCAAAGCCTCCCCCCACTTCTGAAGGATAACTGCGCCAACTTCTGATTCAGTAACTTCAGCCACAGTGATAACCTTGCCATCAAGGCGCAAACAGTGGTCAATATAAAACCATGACGGCAGTCGTCCAGTACCCCACAATAAGTGCGATAATCATTGCCAAGAAAATATACTGCTCAAACAGTTACCCATACATTAACAAAGCAACAGAGCCTTAACTTATGCGCAAGCTGGAAAACATCCCATTCGAAGCGTTAACCATTGGCACCAGGGCCAGCCTGACCCGCACACTGACCGACGAAGACCTCCTGCTGTTTGCCAAAGTATCCGGCGACACTAATCCCGTTCATCTGGATGAGGCGTTTGCCGCAACGACCCAGTTCGAAGGTCGTATTGCCCACGGCATGTGGACTGCCTCGCTGATTTCCTGTGCCCTGGCGACAAAACTGCCGGGACCCGGTGGTATCTACCTGGGTCAGGAGCTAAAATTCCTGCGCCCGGTAAAAGTCGGCGATACGGTAACGGTTGAGCTGGAAATTCTGGAAATCAACGAACAACGAAAACGTGCAACCGTCTCAACCAATGTGATCAACCAGAATGGTAAAACCGTTGTGAAAGGCAAAGCTGAAATCATGCCTTCCTCTGGTAAGGTCGTTGTTGATGAGTATCCGCTGCCCGAAGTAGTATTGAAGCGAGCTGAATAGAAACATTGCTAGAATAATAGGCTGGCACTTGCTCTGCCCGACAGCAGCAGTGCCCATAAGTGGAGAATAACAGGCAGTTATGACTATCACCTCTTTTCACCCCCCGAAACGAACCCTCATGGGCCCGGGCCCCTCAGATGTTCACCCCAGAATTACCGAAGCCCTGGCGCGACCCACCATTGGACATCTTGACCCTGAGTTCATTCGGATGATGGATGAATTAAAGTCACTGATCCAATACGCCTTCAAGACCAGCAACCGGCTGACACTGCCCATTTCCGCTCCGGGTTCGGCGGGGATGGAAGCCTGTTTTGCCAACCTGATCGAAGAAGGCGACAAGGTTATCGTATGCATAAACGGTGTCTTTGGCGGCCGGATGAAAGAAAACGTTATTCGCATGGGTGGTACCGCAATTACCGTCGATTCCCACTGGGGGCGTGCTGTCGACCCGAAAGCCGTGGAAGAAACACTGAACGCACACCCGGATGCCAAAGCTCTGGCTTTTGTTCATGCCGAGACCTCTACCGGTGCACGTTCTGATGCAAAAACACTGTGTCAGCTGGCCAGAAAGCATAACTGCCTGACCATTGTCGATACTGTAACCTCGCTGGCCGGCTCAGAGCTGGAAATTGATGGGTGGGGAGTCGATGCCGTTTATTCCGGTTCCCAGAAATGCCTGTCCTGTGTTCCCGGTTTGTCACCGATCAGCTTCAGCGAAGCCGCTGTCGAGAAAATTCAGGCCAGAAAAACCCCGGTACGCAGCTGGTTTCTCGATATGAACCTGGTCATGGGCTATTGGTTTCAAGATGGGCGTGGCAATGGCAAAAGAACCTATCATCATACGGCACCCGTCAACCAATTATACGCCTTGCACGAAGCTCTCTGCCTGCTACAGGAAGAGGGACTGGATAACAGCTGGCAGCGGCACCAGCTGCATCATCAGGCGCTGGTTGCCGGACTGGCTGCCATGGGGCTGGAAATGCTGGTTCCTGAAGAGGAGCGACTTGCCCAACTGAATGCCGTGGTCATACCGGAAGGTGTTGATGACCTTGCGGTTCGACAGCAGTTATTGGCGGAATATAACCTGGAGATTGGTGCGGGTCTCGGCGCATTTGCCGGCAAAGTGTGGCGGATCGGCCTGATGGGGTATGCCGCTAATCAAACCAATGTATTGAACTGTCTCTCGGCACTGGAGTCTGCGCTGCTGAGACAAGGCCACAGGTTCACACCAGGCGAAGCGGTAAAAGCCGCCATCTCTGTTTATCAATAGTTTTTTTCAATATTAATAAAAGCTCAGAGGCCACCTCCCTTTGAGCCTGCCATAAGATGTATTGGCTATATACCCAAAAGGTTTGGAGTTGCAATGTGAAATAGCCATTCAGAGGCTGGCTTTTGCCAGCCTTCTCCCATCCAGAGAAAAAGAATTTCCTGAATTCTGGCAGTCTATGCAGGGATTCTACTCGGCTGACAACCTTTTCAAAGCATTTTTAGCGCATTGACTGCATTCTTGCTCATGCGCTTTAAGGCGTGCGGTAAAATCGTTTTGCTGATCCGGCGATAAGGTTTTCTCTTTTAGCATGGACAACATGGCGCGAGGAAACTTCACATGTCCAATTCCCCTATTCATATGCCTGACAGTTAAGGCAGTCTCGGAACTGTTGCTACCAGTATCAGGAAAACGACTTCCCTGAGTTAAACTACAATCGGTAAGATAGTTAGTATTCATTTTGTTAAACCTTTTATTGTTTATCTGTTTTGATTTCCATTGGAAAAATGAAGTGCGAATGCACCATCTCTGTTTCAAATCTTATTAGTAGTTAACAATTTGCTTTCGTATAAATCACTAACCGATTAATCAGTTACTATGACACCTTGTTCCTGTATCCCCTGCTACACAGGATTTTAGGCTTAATTGCTGATTAAGCCATCAAAAATATTCGCTTACATTTGCTTAACCACTTAATTCGTCCTAAATTATTTTGTCTTGCCCAAAATGCAACATCAGAATATTTCTTTAAATTAAACTTTCAGATCCGTTTAAAAGTTGAACAACCCGTAGCTAATTAATTGTCAGGATTAATCGCTGACGCCTGCAATCAGGAGATTCATCATGAATGTTTCGCAAATTTCACAACAACAAACATCTGTGATTGATTTTATTTCCTCCACTGGCCAACAAAAAGTACTTACATCCCTGGCCGGAACCGAAACCCTCAGAGCTATCCGGGCTGGTGCTCTAACGAGCCTGTCCTTTTATCAGTGTATTGTCTGCGAAGATGTACACAGCAAGCCTCTGCAAACCAGGTGCTGTGAGACAGTCCTGTGTGCCTCATGCTACAACCAGCTGACAATCCCGAAAGTGTGCCCAAATGACAGAAAACCGTTTACCAACACCCCGAGTGGCGATCTGAAACCGATGGGTAGAATAGCGAACAACCAGATAGAACGCCTGTTGGAACAATTTACTGATATCCAGGCAACCGGCACCGATACCAGCAAAAGCGAGGCGCAACAGGCTGCATTGGCAGCACTGGAAGATCAGCCCGCCAGTGGCACAGCAATACCTGAGCCCTCCCGTCCAGTGAGTTCCAGGGTAGACTTGAGCTCTGCGATGGAAATTGGAACTATAATTCCAATTTTTGGACGTGGTGCTCCGCAAGCTTCATTAATCCCATCAGCAGGTACACGCTCATTGTCAAATAACATCAATACTCCGGATCCCTTTGACTCAATCAGTGAAACCCTTCATCAGATATATCAGATATCGACCAGCCTTCTTGAGCCTCGTCCTCCTTATCGAATCCGGGAGTATCCGCTTGATCAGATTATGGGTCTTGATATTTTTACCAGGCATGGCGAGATTGTGCTTACTGAACAACTTCCACAGCTCCAGAATACCGTGTCAGTTACGGCATCCACTGACCCGGAGATTCTGGGTAACGGCTACCTTAAGATTGCCCCTCGCGGCTTTTTTAGTGATGTTACTGTCAAATTACCACAGGCATTTGCTCAGCCTCTTAAAATCGTTAACTTTATGGGGCATGTCACCACTGATAATGGCTATCGGATCAAACACGGGGGATCAATCCTTGCGAACATGGGAAATATCCGTATCGCAGTTGATAGTGCACGGGTAAAAGTTGAAACAATGGGTCCTAATTCTGAAGTGACTGTTGCCAACCATAACGAAGCTCTTGGACGTCGAACCGAGCTATCCGTAAGATCCTTGTCTGGCATAATATATGTAACCGACTAATCCGGCTGTGTTCGCAGGACAATAGAATCGTGACTTCCTGATGAAAACCGTGATTCCCCGTGCAGATTTACGTTTTGTCAATATTGCAGAATCAATCACTTTAGTAGATTATAACCATCACAAACACCACATATAGTGCCATTCACGCACACACACCACTACTTGTAGATATTCCACCCACAAAGGCGCAATATCTCATTACTCTATTTGTCCGGAGACTCGCCATGACTGAGATCATCAAACGCGATGGTTCACGCCAGCCTTTTGATGCGCCGCGCATCGTAAAAGCCGTTGCCAGCGCCCTCAATGATGCTCAGATCAAAGACCATGACTTTGCTGAGTACGTTGCTAAAAAAGTAGCCAACACCGTGGATGGTCTGGAACTGGTGGATATCTATGACATTCAGGATCAGGTAGAGCATCTGATGATGAGCAGCGAACACCATAACGCTGCCCGCAAATACATTGAGTATCGTCAGACCCGGGATATTGAACGTGAGTCGCGTAATGCCCTGAGCAGGGAGATTCTGAGCATTATCAACCAGGATAATGAAGAGCTGCTCAACGAGAACGCCAACAAGGACAGCAAAATCATCCCCACCCAACGGGATCTTCTGGCCGGTGTTGTCGCCAGGCACTACGCCAGGCAGCATATTCTGCCAAAGCACATTACCGCTGCCCATGACCGTGGTGAAATCCATTACCACGACCTGGACTACGCCCCCTTCTTCCCGATGTTCAACTGCATGTTGATCGATATTGAAGGGATGATGACCAACGGTTTCCGCATGGGTAATGCAGAAATTGAAACGCCCAGGTCTATCACTACCGCAGCGGCTATCACAGCCCAGATCATTGCCCAGGTTTCCAGCCATATCTATGGTGGCACCAGCATCAATGAGATTGACCGTATTCACGCACCTTACGTGCGCAAAACCTTTGACAAGCATCTGCAGCAGGGTATGCGCTGGATTGGTAATGAAGAAAAAGCCCGTGAATACGCCATGGAAATGACCGAAAAGGATTGCTATGACGCCTACCAGGCACTGGAGTATGAGGTAAATACCCTGCACACCGCCAATGGTCAGACGCCGTTTGTCACCTTTGGCTTTGGCCTGGGAACCAGCTGGGAAGAGCGCCTGGTGCAAAAGTCCATTCTGAAAAACCGGATTCGTGGTCTGGGTAAAAACTGCAAGACACCGGTCTTTCCAAAGCTGGTATTTGCCATCAGGAAAGGGGTGAACTTCAACCCTGAAGATCCGAACTACGACATCAAGCAGCTGGCACTGAAGTGTGCCAGCAAGCGGATGTACCCGGACATTCTCAACTATGACAAGCTGGTTGAAGTGACTGGCAGCTTTAAAACACCTATGGGCTGTCGTTCATTCCTGGGTGTTTATGAAGAAGACGGCAAGATAATTCACGATGGCCGTAATAACCTGGGGGTCGTCTCACTCAACCTGCCCCGCATGGCGATTGAAAGCAAAGGCAGTGAAGAGACCTTCTACCAACTGCTGGAACAGCGTCTGCAGCTGGCGAAAGAAGCCCTGATGACCCGTATCCAGCGTCTGGACAGTGTACCTGCACGGGTAGCGCCCATTCTCTATGTAGAAGGTGCCTGCGGTGTTCGCCTGAAGCCAGATGACAAGATCAGCGAAATTTTCAAAAATGGTCGTGCATCCATCTCACTTGGCTACATCGGTATCCATGAAACGATCAATGCCCTTTATGGTGGAAAAAGCACTTCTGGTGATCTTTACGACAGTGAAGAGCTTCGCCGGAAAGCTGTTGCGATAGTGGAAACCCTGCGTGCGGCGGTGAATAACTGGAAAGAAGAAACCGGCTACGGCTTCAGCCTCTACTCAACCCCAAGCGAAAGCCTGTGTGACCGTTTCTGCCGCCTGGACAAAAAGAAATTTGGTGTTGTTGAAGGCGTGACTGAAAAAGGCTACTACACCAACTCTTTCCATTTGGATGTGGAAAAGAAGGTCAACCCATACGACAAGGTCGACTTTGAACAGGTATACCCAAAACATGCCAGCGGTGGCTTTATCTGCTACGGTGAGTACCCGAACATGGTCAACAACCTGAAGGCACTGGAAAACGTTTGGGACTACACCTACGACAAGGTGCCATACTACGGCACCAATACACCGAATGACTCCTGCTACAGCTGTGATTATGAAGGTGAGTTCAACGCCACCAGCCGTGGTTTTGAATGCCCACAGTGCAAAAACCGCGACTCCGACAGGATGTCCGTAACCCGTCGTGTTTGTGGTTACCTGGGGCAACCCAACAGCCGACCTTTTATCAAAGGTAAGCAGGAGGAAGTGGTTCGTCGGGTGAAGCACCTTTGATGAACTATCTCCAGTACTATCCAATCGATGTGGTCAATGGCGAAGGCACCCGCTGCACCCTGTTTGTCAGTGGTTGTGAACACCGCTGCAAAGGCTGCCATAACGCCACCACCTGGGATTCCCGCAGGGGAATCCCTTATGACCAGGCCATGGAAGACCGGATTATTGCCGACCTGGGAGATTCCCGTATCCAGCGGGATGGGCTGTCGCTGTCCGGGGGAGATCCACTGTTTCCAGACAACCTTTCCGGCATACTGAAGCTGGTTAAGCGGGTAAAAGCCGAATATCCAGACAAAAATATCTGGCTCTGGACTGGCTACACACTGGAAGAACTCAGTCATGCTCAACAGGAAGTTGTGCAATACATTGATGTGTTGATTGATGGACGTTTTGAGCTGGATAAGAGAGATCTGTCACTGCCCTGGCGGGGCAGCATCAATCAAAGAATAATTTATATCAATAAAAGAACTCTAAAACAGATTAAATAAAGAAAATGGAACTTTGAAATCAAAATTTAGTCAATAAATGGAAAGAAAGCTGATCAAGGGTTTAAATGGTTAAGTATGATTTCCAATTCCACTGTAAACATCGCTTCAAACAATATTCAAAACAATATTCAAAACAATATTGTACAACCGGATGAAGGCTTGAATCCTGATGAATTGGCTTCTTGGCTGGATCGTACTATACAGTCCGTTTTAGAATCTTGTAACAACATGCCTAGAACTATAGTTTATGAAGTGAGAACAACTTATGGCGCATACCTGCAGGGAACACGCATTTTAAATTTTGCAGCTACACAAAGACCGGAACCTGTTGTACAACAAGAAACGCCGGATGTAAGTGAACCTCAACCACCGACCGATGCAGAATGTTCTGTCTGCCTGACTGATTTTCAAAATTCACCAAAAGCAGCATTAATCCCCGGATGTGAAACACCAACGTGGATTCACTCTGACTGCCTGTCACAGCACGCTCAATATCGAATCGAAGACCCCATAACAAAAGATGAAATAAATGGGGTTGGCATAGCTTGCCCAACTTGCGATTCATCCAAACAACACACCATACCCGTCAACAAGCTTGCTCCACAGATCTCATCCCCGGAATGTTTGCGGATGCTGCAAGATTTCCACCTGCAATCACAACTCAGGATTTTTGCCCGGGATCCGTTATCCCCCTTGCTTGATCCTGTAGTGACAAAAAATGCTACATGTCGAGACTGCCAGGAGCAATATTTTGTCAACCTGAGAGAGCCTGAACAAGCTGTAATCAGCTGCTCTGGACAAATTTACAGACGCAATATTGGTTACGTACCTTGCACTCGCAGGTTTTGCGCGAGCTGTGGAGAAACGCCTCATTTCAATATGAGTTGTGATGAAGCAAATGTCAGGCTACCGGAACAACAGCTTTCTGATTTGAATGCAAAACTGCAGGTTTACCAGATGGCCAAAGCGGATGACAGTAAATTCAGGCCATGCCCGAAATGCGATAACCTGATTGAGAAATCAGAAGGCTGTAATCACATCCAACGGTCAGGCCTGCATGCAGATGAGAATATGCCCTCAGATGCCAGCTATTGTGACCATGACATTTGCTTTGAGTGCCTTAAAGATTGGAAAGAAGCGGAAAGAAGCCAAAAACAACGAGGCATCTTTCGAGTAAGGGAACATGATTATTACCAGTGTAATGATGCTGGGAACCGTCAACGCCTTTACGCCAAAAAAATTGCTAATTTAAAACAAGACATTCGAATCCTGAGGGAGGAGAAGCCCACAACTTGCTTCAACGGATTAACCAAATTGTTCTCTGGCAACAGAGACAAAGAAAAACGTGGGAACAAACAGAACCAGCAGGGATAAACTGACCATATTTAACTCAATTCCAAAGGCATCCATTTGCCCAACTACTTATCGCCTTAAAATAGCTATCCATCGTCCGATATTCAGCAAGCTTGCCAGTGCCGCAGCAACATAGGTCATTGCCGCGGCTTTCAGGACTTTTCTGGCCCCCGGTATATCGTCTTTGGCAAGATACCCTTCCTCCAGAATCGGCAGGGCCTTGTTAAAACTGGCATCCATCTCAACGGGCAGGTTCATCAATTGCACCCAGAGTGAGGCAATCATCCCGGAAGCGCCCAATAGCAAAGTGATCAGGGTACTCTGGGGCAGCCGGGTGAATAAAAAAATAAAAGGCGTCACCATCAGGGCCATGACACTGAACCGCTCAATCATCATGGCCATCTTTACCCGCTTCTGACGGCGCATAAACCCGGGGTGCTGCTCCTGATGCTGCAAGGCATGGCTGACTTCATGGGTAGCAACGGCGACAGCAGCGATGGTCTTCCCCTGATAGTGCCATGAGGAGAGCGAAACCACCCGGTTTTCCGGATCATAATAATCCTCACCCTCCTGGCCTTCACGAACGGATACACCCTCCAATTGGAATCGCTCAATCAAATGCTGCGCCAGCTCACCGCCGGTTCCCTGAAGATCCGGACGGTCTTTGCCATATTTACGGAATGTGTGCCTGACCCAGAACTGAGGCCCAAAAACCAGGACCAGAATCGCCAGCAATAAAAGAATCAGAGGCATTTAATCCCGATCCTCGGTCTCCAGTCGGTCGATCTCTTCCCGAAACTCATTCAGATCCTTGAAATGACGATAGACGGAAGCAAAACGGATATAAGCCACTTCATCCAGTTGCTTTAGCTCCCGCATAACCTCTTCACCCAGAATCCGGGAACTGACTTCCCGTTCCCCCATGGCCCGAAGGCGATGAATAATGCGGCTTACCGCTTCTTCCAGCTGTTCAACGCCTACGGGCCTTTTTTCCAGGGCGCGGGTCATTCCCGCCCGCAGCTTGGCTTCATTAAAAGGTTCACGGGTACCATCCCGTTTCACCAGCCTTGGCATCAGCAGTTCTGCTGTTTCATAACTGGTGAAACGTTCAATGCAGGACAGGCATTCGCGACGCCTGCGCACCTGACTGCCTTCTGCAACCAGACGGGAGTCGATCACTTTTGTTTCAGCAGCACCACAGAATGGACAATGCATTGAGCCAGTTAATCCTTGAGTTTTTGTTACTTATAAACCGGAAGACGCGAACAGATGTCCAGCACTTTGGCTTTCACTGCTGCTTCCACCTGTGCATCACCGGAACCATCGCCCAGGGCGTCCAGGATATCGCAGATCCAGCCAGCCAGAGCGGCAGAGTCTTCTTCATTAAAGCCTCGACGGGTAATAGCCGGCGTACCAATACGAAGGCCACTGGTCACGAAAGGTGAACGAGGGTCATTAGGAACCGCGTTCTTGTTCACCGTGATATTGGCACGGCCAAGGGCTGCCTCGGCATCTTTACCGGTGTATTCCTTACCGATCAGATCCATCAGGAACAGGTGGTCATCGGTCCCACCGGAAACGATATTGATACCCCGCTCCATCATTACCCGGGTCATGGCCCGGGCATTCTCGACCACCTGAGCCTGGTAAGTCTTGAATTCATCGGACATCGCTTCTTTGAAGCAGACAGCCTTGGCGGCAATCACATGACACAGAGGACCGCCCTGGGATTCAGGAAAAACGGCAAAATTCAGTTTCTTGTTCAGCTCTTCATCTTCAGCAGCCAGAATCAAACCACCGCGCGGTCCACCCAGGGTCTTGTGGGTCGTGGTGGTGACCACATCAGCAATGCCCACTGGCGAAGGATAAACGCCTGCAGCCACCAGCCCGGCAACATGAGCCATATCAACCATGAAGTAAGCACCGACCTTGTCGGCAATATCACGGAAACGCTGCCAGTCAACAATCCTGGAGTAGGCAGAAAAACCGCCAATGATGAGTTTGGGTTTATGCTCCAGGGCAAGGCGCTCAGCTTCTTGGTAATCCAATTCACCCGTATCAGGAGTAATGCCGTACTGCACTGCATTATAAATTCGGCCGGAGGAACTGACGCTGGCACCGTGGGTAAGGTGGCCACCATGAGCCAGACTCATACCAAGAATCGTATCACCGGGCTTCAGCAGCGCCATGAATACCGCGGAGTTAGCCTGGGAACCCGAGTGCGGCTGAACGTTGGCATAGCCAGCGCCAAACAGCGCTTTGGCACGATCAATTGCCAGCTGCTCAACCACATCAACGTGCTCACAGCCACCATAGTAACGCTTGCCGGGATAGCCTTCAGCGTATTTGTTGGTCAATGCACTGCCCTGAGCTTCCATAACTCTTGGACTGGCATAGTTCTCGGAAGCGATCAGCTCGATATGCTCTTCCTGGCGAAGGGTTTCCGCATCAATAGCCGCCTTCAGCTCCGGATCAAATTCAGCGATGGTCATGTCCTTTGTGAACATTCATTACCTCGATTGCCTGTTATCAGCCCGCTGGACGAGCCTGTGAAATGCCTGGATATCGGTGGTGAGTCGCTATTCTAATACAGCCCGGAGGAAATCGGCAGTAAAAACCACTCAACGTCAATGATGAATACCCTGATTAATACCGCTCCTAAAAACTTGCTCAAACCTACTCAAAGTTATCTAAACCTGAGCA
>NZ_JAHHPM010000255.1 GCF_024606345.1 Endozoicomonas sp. YOMI1 | reverse complement strand
CAACGCAGGAGCAGTTGCCGCGTAGGGCAGACTATTCTCGGACAGCCTCCTAGTGCAGAAAAGCATACCCATCCAACGCAGACCCTCGCTCTTAGGTTGTCGAGAAAGCCTGTAGAACGCTCACCGAAGTAGGTCGGTTCCCATGGGAGCCGACTCGTGGCCCCACCGCCATCCCCCAAAAAACTCAGAGATCATGGTGCATGGCGGTTGGTTCGGGCGTCGGTTCCTTTAGGAACCGACCTACGCGGTGAGACCCTTTTATGGGTTTCGCGACAACCCCGGGACCGTGGGAATGTGGTGCAAATCCTTGAGGAAAAGCTGCTCCTTTGCGATTTTTATGCTCTCTGTGGTTAACAGCAAAAAAGCCTCAGTCTACACCATGCCCGCCGATAACCTGTCTCAGGACATATTTCAGGACAGGCCACCATGGATGAATCATTCTATAAACTGATTTTCGAGGGAGAAATACTGCCGGGCTTTAAGGAAAGAAAGGTCCGAAAAAACCTGAAAGAGCTCCTGAATGCAGACAAAGCAGAACTGAAGCGTCTTTTCTCAGGAAAGCCGATCATTATTCGCAAGAATCTCACCGCCAGTGAAATCCGTCCTTATGAAATAGCCATGATGAAGGCTGGAGCCCATTGCCGGATTATCTCTATGGCCAGTAATGAAGAACTCCCCCCAACGCCACCGGAAGCCATTCCAGAGCAGGATCAGAAGCCACTGGCCAAACCATCCGGATCATCCGGTAAGTTTCAACTGCTCCCCAGAATGGGAAGAGTACGATTTCTGGCCTCCCTCTGGATAATTGTGCTGCTGGGCGTCTGCACCTGGTGGGTTCCGGGGCTTTTAACCACCCACCTGACACCTTTCTACCCACCTTTGGAGTCACTGCATCTGACACTGGGCTTGACCACTATTACCTGCCTCTTTATGCTGACCGTGGCAGCCAGAAGGCTTCATGATTTTGATCACAGTGGCTGGCAGAGCCTTGTGTTAGTTATCCCGGGGATCAACCTTCTGTTTTTGTTATGGCTGGTCTTTTCTTCAGGCACCCCGGATACCAACCGATTTGGCCCACCCCCCCATTCTGCCGGGACAATCGCACAGGTTTTTGGCCTGTGGATTCCATTATTGACCCTGGTTACCGCAGGGACCTATGGCTGGCTTTACCAGAATGAGCTGCAGCAGCTGGTCGCCAATGTTCCGGAAATAATCGATCAGCTGGTTCTTCCAGCACTGGAAGAAAACCTCTGACGCTGGTGAACAATTAACCACAGCCTTGTTACGATATACGCATCAATACGCAGTCCACTGACACAGGTCAATGGTTATAATATTTTCATACCGCCTCTCTACTTTATACCAACCATGCACGGTCATCTTCACTGGTAATAGATTCTATGAGCAAAGACAGCGTTCTGGTTATCAACTGTGGCAGTTCTTCCCTGAAGTTCGCAGTAATCAACCCGAAAACCGAAGAGGAAAGCATCAGTGGCATCGCCGAGTGCCTCGTGGGCAACGAAGCCTCCATCACCTGGAAACTGAACGGTGAGAAGCAAACCCTGAATCTTGGCGCAGCTGGCCACGAAGGGGCTATCGAAGCACTGGTGGGCATTCTCCGTGATAACAACCTGATGGAACACATTGAAGCCATCGGTCACCGTATTGTTCACGGTGGTGAGAAGTTCACCACATCCACCCTGATCACTGACGAAGTGATCAAGGGCATCGAAGACTGCAGCCACCTGGCACCTTTGCACAACTCTGCTCACCTGCTGGGTATCCGTGCCTGCATAAAACACTTCCCGGATCTGCCACAGTCGGTAGTGTTTGACACAGCATTCCACCAGACCATGCCTGCAGAAAGCTATCTGTACGCGGTTCCTTACAACCTGTATCAAGAGCACGGTCTGCGTCGTTATGGCATGCACGGTACCAGCTACCGTTATGTCAGCAAAACAGCTGCCGACATGCTGGATCTGGACCTGGACAACAGCGCTATCCTGGTTGCACACCTGGGTAACGGTGCCAGTGCCTGTGCGGTCAAAAACGGCAAATCCGTTGACACCACCATGGGCCTGACACCCCTGGAAGGGCTGGTGATGGGTACCCGTTCCGGTGATATTGACCCGAACGTATTCAGCTTCCTGAACAAGCAATGCGGCTACTCCCTGGAAGAGATCATCGACCTCCTGAACAAAAAATCCGGTATGCTGGGTCTGTCCGGATTGGACAACGATTGCCGTGTTCTTGAAAATGCCGCTGCAGAAGGTCATGAACGTGCCCGGCTCACCCTGGACATATTCTGCCACGTTCTGGCCAAGAAACTCGCCGGTTTTGCCGCTGAACTGGGCCGCATTGATGCCCTGGTCTTCACCGGCGGTATCGGTGAGAACTCCATCATGATCCGTAAAAATGTACTGGAGCGTCTGTCCATCTTCGGCTTTGAGATTGATGAACAAGCCAATGAAGAGACCTTCCGCGGCAAGAGCGGTGTCATCACCAGGCCCGGTTCAACCCTAGCAATGGTTGTCGCTACCAATGAAGAACTGATGATTGCCCGTGATACCGAAGCGCTGATTGCTGACTAAACTGGTTATCTGGATGTAAGCAACAGGAGGTTCCACCTCCTGTTTTTATATCAGTATTTCATGAGAAGGATTTGTCCGGATATGCGTACATTTTTCCTGGTGCCAACACGTTACGGTGTTGGCCTGACCTCCGTCACCCTGGGGTTGGTTCGAGCGCTCGATAATCTCGGTCTCAGAGTCAAGTTCTTCAAACCTATTGCCCAACTGCATGTAGGCGACACTGGACCAGAGCGTTCAACCAAACTGGTTCAGCGTATCATGGACCATGAGCCACCTACCCCCATTGCCTCACATCGCGCTGAAGATCTGTTGGGTGATAACAAGGGCGACGTCCTGATGGAAGAGATCGTAGCCCTGTTTGAGCAGGTTTCTCAGGACTGTGACGTGATGGTCGTAGAAGGTCTGGTTCCGACCCGGGAAATGCCCTACGCCAATCGCCTGAACAGCAACATCGCCAAAACTATTAATGCTGACATCATCCTGGTGTCTGAGCCTGGCAATGACTCTCTGGAAGACCTGGCCGACAAACTGGAAATCGCCGCAGACAGCTTTGGTGGTATCAAGAACCCGAATGTTGTCGGCTATGCCCTGAATAAACTGACGCCGGAAGTGGTTGCCCGTCTGAACAAAGAAGGCCATTTCCAGAGCCTGCCAGAATTTGCCCGCAAGCCATTCCAACCCCTGGGCTATATTCCGTTTGACAATAACCTGGCTTCACCAAGAACCATGGATATTGCCGAACACCTGAAAGCAGAAATAATTAATGATGGTGAGATGGCTACCCGTCGGGTGACTTCCTACACTCTGAGCGCCAGAACACCAACCAATATGATTCATCACCTGAAGCCAGGTAATCTGGTGATTACTCCGGGCGACCGTGATGACATCATTCTGGCCACCTGTATGGCGGCCCTGAACGGTGTTCCTCTGGCAGGTCTTCTGCTGACCAGTGATATCACACCATCCAAATCCGTGATGGAACTGTGCAGTAAGGCCATCGGTACAGGTCTTCCTGTGATGCTGAGCGGGGAAGACTCTTACACCACGGCAACCATGCTGGATCGCCGCCATAACGAACTGCCAGTTGACGACACTGCTCGTGTTGAAATGGTTATGGATACCATCGCTGCCAACCTGAACACCGAGTGGCTGAAACAACAATGCTCTGCCCTGGCAGAGCGCAGACTCTCCCCTCCTGCCTTTCGTTACCAGCTGGTTCAGAGAGCCCAGGGGGCCAATAAGCGTATCGTTCTGCCAGAAGGCGACGAGCCACGCACTATTCAGGCCGCCGTTATCTGTCAGGAGCGTGGTATCGCCCAATGTATCCTTCTCGGGCAGCGCAGCGTTATTGAACAGGTCGCTAAAGACAACGGCATCACGCTGCCGGATGGCCTGGTCATCATGGAACCTGAGAGCATCCGCGCCCGTTATATTGACCCGATGGTCGAGCTACGTAAAAACAAAGGCCTAACCGCCCCGATGGCAGAAGCTCAGCTGGAAGATACGGTAGTCCTCGGTACCATGATGCTGGCTCTGAACGAGGTAGACGGTCTGGTTTCTGGTGCAGTACACACCACCGCCAACACCATCCGTCCGGCATTCCAGCTGGTCAAGACGAAGAAAGATGCTGGTGGCCTGGTTTCTTCCGTCTTCTTCATGCTATTGCCTGACCAGGTTCTGGTATACGGCGACTGTGCCGTTAATCCAAACCCGGATGCAGAACAACTGGCCAATATCGCCATTCAGAGTGCTGACTCAGCCACTGCGTTCGGTATTGAGCCACGTATTGCGATGATCAGTTACAGCACCGGAACCTCTGGCATCGGTGCCGATGTCGAGAAAGTGCGCGAAGCAACTGAAATCGTTAAAGCCAGACGCCCGGACCTGATTATCGATGGCCCTCTGCAGTACGATGCCGCATCCGTTGAGTCGGTAGCCCGGAGCAAGGCTCCCGGCAGTAACGTCGCGGGTCGTGCGACTGTGTTTATCTTCCCGGATCTGAACACAGGTAACACTACCTACAAAGCGGTACAGCGCAGTGCCGACGTTATCAGTGTCGGTCCAATGCTTCAGGGTCTTAACAAGCCAGTTAATGACCTTTCCCGTGGTGCACTGGTAGACGATATCGTTTACACCATTGCCCTGACCGCTATTCAGGCTGAAAACGACTAAGATCGTTTAATTGCTCTCGTACAAAACCGGACAGAAATGTCCGCTTTTTTTATGGCTGTCAGTCAACTGTCACATTCCTATTTTATGCTTTCACTAACTGAAACTGGCCTGATTCATGCGGACCTTTTTAGTTCATACAAAGTTTATGAGTCAGACAGGGTAGTTTGAAAAGAGGTGCTTCTGTGACGTATTTGTGCTTAAAAAACGACAGTGCCCCATGATTTAAGCATTCATTGTCAATAAACCAACAGGGAGGCCGATAACTCTATCCTATGCCTGAAGAGAAAAATGCAACGAACGGCACAAGAAGTGCCAGGAGAAAGAGTATGTCCACTAAAAACTATACCTTAAGTACAAAAAATCTTGCATCTACGTCCATCATCACCTGCCCGGACTGTATGCACCATGCTGTTGAAACCATGCCTCAGGATGCCTGTGTTTACCTTTACGAATGCAAAAACTGCCAGAAATTGATTACCCCACAAGAAGGCGATTGCTGCGTTTTCTGTTCACACGGAAATCAACCATGCCCAACATCACAACGGGATAGAAAAGCCTACGCTGAAATGACGCCCCTCTGTGAAGAAGTGGCTGAAAGTATCTCTGCTTCTGGTCTATGACCCCGATAGCCCGATAAGGCTATGTCCGGTTGACAATCCTGTCTTTTACCAGCCCGAGGTTCTGAAGTGTCTGCTTCCTTTAAAGGCAGCACCTCTTTACTTTCGGGAGCCCGCCTGGTGTATCTGTTCATTGACATCGTCAAAAGGCGAGAGGGCAAAAAAACCGTAATCTGTCATCAATCAAAGCACCCTACTGCCGCTATTAACAGAAGTAATTCTGAAAAAGTACCCAGTAGCAATGAAAGTCAGAAAAACCCTGATTTTTCCCCTAGAACATCAACACTCTGACAATTTAACCAGACATTCGCTGCTCTATCGTGCAGCCAACTGGCTGGAAACCACTATGCGTGCTTTGCAGGAACAACGCGAAGAAAAGCAACTTACTCAGCAGCTTGAGCAACAGAAACCGGCTTTCCCATCCTCAAGGCAATACCCATTCCGGCGATGCCTGATAAGAACCCGTTTTTTTATGCCAATAAGAGGACGCCTGCCAGTATGCACCCATTTGCAGCGCCCCGGACCTCACCATTGGTAACCAATCCCCATTTTGATTCGACCGCCGACCTTCCGGGGCTTATCAACCGGGTTACTGTCGTAATCAACAATATACGTCAGATTCAATATAATGCGATCGGTCAGTCCAACTTTTACTGCCTGATTGATATTAACCAGTGTCGTCGACTGTTTTAGCCGGAAGAACGTTCTGTTATTGGCAAAATAATCCCTGTTATTAATGATTCGTGTTCATCCAGACGGTATCAGCCCATGTCATTAACCGATCACGAGCTGGTGCGCTATTCTCAGAAAGCCCCTTAATATTCCTTTCCCATTCCATACTTTTCAAATATCCTGACATCTGTTGTTTATGGTCGATCTGGTCATGGAGATTATCGTGGAGAGCCAACGTTGACTGCCCCTTTTACACCTTCGGAAATATGGTACCTGATCAGCAGGATTCCGAAAGGCTGTGTGGTAACCTATGGCCAACTGGCAGATATGGCAGGGGCTCCCGGTTATGCACGTGTGGTGGGCAATATCCTGAAACAGCTGCCTGCAGGGACCGACCTTCCCTGGCACCGGGTCATTAACGGCAAAGGTCAGATTTCATTCCCTGATGGGTCGAGTCGATACAGCCTGCAAAGACGGCGTTTGGAACAGGAGGGAGTGACAATCTCATCCGGAAAAATCAACCTGAAAGCGCATCAATGGCATGGAGAGTAAATACATGGATAGAGCATCGGAAGATATTGCCCTGGCCGTCGAAATTATTCGTCAACTGGAAAATCTGAATTACCCGGAAGAGAATATTCTCATGGCGATGGTTCATATCTGTCAGGATACACTGAACAAGCTACCCAACGACGGAACCCGGGAGTTTTGGCGGCAGAGACTGATTGCCGAACTCATGGACACATCAAACGACAAGCCTGCTGAAACCCATTAACATGATGTTGCAAAAGGTTGAAAAGCATTTTGCAACACACTCTGAATTTCTTCCGCAAGAATGGCTATTCTTTTCAGAAAACAGCCATTAGTGACTGCTCCCCGCCTGATGACGTTCCAGCAACCGCCCTACATACGTCACCAGCCATATAACCGGCAGCCCCAGCAGCGCTGAACCAATAAAGAATACCGGATAGTCCAGGGTATCCACAAAGGTGCCTGAATAACCTGCCAACAGCTTAGGCAGCAACGTCATCAGCGAGCTGAAAATAGCATACTGCACGGCCGTAAAGGCCCGGTTGGTCAGGCTGGATAAAAAGGCAATAAACGCGGCTGACGACATGCCACCACTGAGATTATCTGCCGCAATCACCAGGCTTAAATAGAGGCTGGATGGTTCAAGATTGGCCAGAAACGCAAACAGCACGTTAGACAGTGCCGCCAGCAATGCCCCTACCCAGAGAATTCGCAACACACCAAAACGAATGGCCAATACTCCGCCCAAAAAGCCACCGGCAATGGTCATGATCAGGCCAAAGGTTTTGGTAATGGTGGCGATTTGCTCTTTGGTATAACCCATATCGTTGTAGAACACATTGGATATAGTACCCATAACTACATCAGCGATACGGTAGGTCCCGACCAATAGCAATATATAGATAGCCACTTTGCCATAACGCTCAAAGAAGTCGGCAAAGGGTGCGACGTAAGTTTCTTTCACCATTTCTCTGGGTGCAAGATGAGCTTTCACCAGCAACCAGGCGGTAACCCCTGCGGCAGCTACACTACTTGCAAATCGCCCTGCACCGGCCAGAAAACCAGCGATGGGCGTAGACAACCCGGTATCCCCCAAAAAGGTTTTCAGGGCACCAAAAGCATCAGCCAGCTGAGTAAAAGAGATAACAAATACGGTTGCCGCCAGGGCAAAAAGCAACAGAAAGCGAAGATAATCAACGGTACTGTGCACCGACTCGAAAGTACGATCAATATCGGGCTCAGCAACCAACAGGGTGGTAACAACCCCAATCAGCATAAACACGGCCATACAGCGATAGGCCCAGGCCCAGGCCAGATAGTCGTAATTGCCTTCCTCCGTCATGGTAAACCAACTGGCCAGCGCCAGTGTACCAGCCCCGGCCACCAGCATACCCACTCGATACCCGGCAATGTAAGCAGAGGACATCATGGCCTGCAGGTCATCATCTGCAGCTTCTATTCGATAGGCATCAATAACGATATCCTGTGTGGCCGAGGAAAAGCCAAGCATCACCGCACCACTGGCTATCCAGAACAGACCTTCAGCAGGGTTGTGAGCTGCCATAAACAACAGTGCGGCAATAACCGAGGCCTGGGATAATAATAACCATGACCGGCGACGCCCAAGCAGACCGTGCAAAACCGGCAATGGAATGCGGTCAACCAGCGGTGCCCAGACAAACTTGAAGGAATAACCCAACGCTGCCCAGCTGAAAAAAGTGACGGCACTGCGCTCTACCCCCGCCTCACGAAGCCAGAGGGAAAGGCTGCTGAAAATCAACAGAATGGGCAGGCCTGCTGAAAACCCGAGAAAAAGAAGTGTAATCACCCGACGGTTAAAAAAGCTTTTACAAGCGTCACCCCAGTTCCTGGAAGAATCTGCTGCCAGCCCCATGCAATATGCTCCATCGCCATTGTAAAAATTTACAGCGCCATGCTTGTTGTAATAAAAGTTCTATTTCAAAAAAGAAGATATCAGCTTAGCCGAGAAATAAAAAACCGTTTTCACCATTCAATGAAAACGGTTTTCAGTACCGCATATTCTGTGTCACAAACGGTCAATCAATCTCTGAAATTATTGTACTGCAGCGGCATGTCCAGATCGGCTTCCCGCAAAAAGGCAATCACGGTCTGCAAATCGTCCCTTTTCTTGCCGGTCACCCGAACCTGATCACCCTGGATGGCGGCCTGCACTTTAAGCTTGGCATCCTTGATCATTTTCACGATTTTTTTGGATACATCCTTATCCAGCCCCTGGCGAACCACCACTTCCTGCTTGACCTGTTTTCCAGAACCGTAGTGGTCCTTTACTTCAAGGCATTTAACATCAATCCCCCGTTTGACCATTCTGGTTTTCAACATTTCTACCATTTGAACCAGCTGAAAGTCGGCATCGGTGGTCAGAACGATCTGTTTGTCACCACTTTTCTCAAAGCTGGCATCAACACCCCGAAAGTCAAAGCGGGTAGTCAGTTCACGGTTTGCCTGGTCGACAGCGTTGGCCAGCTCATGCATATCCACTTCAGAGACAATGTCGAATGAAGGCATAGCGAATGATCTCCTTGAGAAATCGAAAGAAACAATTAACAACTATTGTATCCATGATTGTATTGGAAAGACCATGGAGAAAATCAATACACCAGTGACAAGGTTCAGGTGAATACGCAGAATCAGGGTCTGTTGACGGCAACTACTGATCTTTGCCCTTAAGCCTGAAGCCAATTTTTACCGTCACCTGCCAGTGGGCAATTTTGCCATCCTCGATATGGCCACGCTGCTCCACCACTTCAAACCAGCCCATATGCTCTAGGGTCATGCCAGCAGCGGCAATGGCATTTTGAATAGCATCATCACTACTGACCGTTGAACTACCAACCAGTTCAGTCATTTTATAGGTATGGCTCATTGTCTATCTCCCAATCTTGTTTAAAAAAGCTGTAAAACACCAGCTGTTTGAGTATAGGCAGCAAATGGTAGACTCGGCGTATCTTCATCCTCTGATAGACTTTAGACATTCATGCACAATGAAACGATCCACAGCCCAACCAACCGGCTAATTGTCTGTACCAAGGCGCAGGACTCACTGTCCGCACTGAACAGCGTAAAGCCACATCTGGCGGACAACTGCCGGATACTGTTGCTACAGAATGGTATGGGGAGCCAGCAGATCATCAGGGATGCTTTGCCAACGCAAACGATTTGGGCAGGCTCAAGTAACGATGGCGCTTACCTGTCAGCCCCTTTTGAGGTATGCCACGCTGGCCAGGGGCAAAACTGGATTGGCCCCCTCAGGGGTCATCAATGCGAACAGGGCTTTAATGACCTTTGCGACAATTTCAGATTAAAGGTCAGTCAGTTCGATGCCATTTTGAGCAGAAGTTATGGGAGAAGCTGGCCATTAACAGCTGTATCAACGGCCTCACCGCATGGTTCAACTGCCGCAATGGCGAGCTGCTGGATAATGGCGAAAATCAGGTCTGGCTGGATCAATTAATTGTCGAGACCAGCGGCGTTCTGGCTGCGCTGGGGATGCCTGCCACCGCACTTAAAGACAGCGTGTATGGTGTCTGCCAGATCACCGCCAGCAACCTGTTATCAACCTGTCAGGATGCACGCAGGGGAAGAGCCACGGAGCTCTCCTTTATCAATGGTTTTCAGATCCAACAGGCCAATCCCCTGGGAGCCACCGTCAACGGCCATCACCAACTGATGGATCAGCCAAGCGCTGCAGGCGTCAAAACAGGGCAGCCTGCAACTGCTTCTCCTTTGGGTATATAATCCTCGCCAAAAATACCACGACCAAGCCTGTAACCTCCGGAATGACCATGAAAGTATCCTATACACTGCCTGAAAACCTGAGCCCGGTTCTGCGAGACCAGATACACGGTGCCGTAGCAGCCAATGTTCGTCAGGCATTGACTGAAGATATAGGCTCCGGAGACATTACCGCTGCCCTGATTCCAAAAACCCGGCAGTCTGTGGCCAGAATCATCTGCCGCGATCCTGCCGTCATCTGCGGACGCCCCTGGTTTGACCAGGTCTTTCATCAGATTGATCCCAATGTCCAGCTGGAGTGGCATATAAAGGAAGGTGAACGGGTTGAGCCGAACCAGGTGCTGGTGGTTCTGAAAGGTTCTGCCAGCAGCCTTCTGACCGGCGAAAGGGCCGCGATGAATTTCCTGCAGACCCTCTCCGGCACCGCAACCCGCTGCCAGCGCTATGCTAGTCTGGTCAGTAGTACCGGCGTCATATTGCTGGATACCCGCAAGACCCTGCCAGGCCTGAGGGTTGCCCAGAAATACGCCGTCTCTGCCGGAGGCTGCCACAACCACCGAATCGGACTCTTTGATGCTTTTTTAATCAAGGAAAACCATATTGCTGCCTGTGGTGGCATTGCCCGGGCGGTCGCCAGGGCTCACGAAATCGCTCCCGGAAAACCAGTAGAGATCGAAGTGGAAAGCATGGAAGAGTTCAATATTGCCAGGGAGGCTGGAGCAGATATCATCATGCTCGATAACTTCCCGCTGGCTCAGCTGGCCGAAACCGTTCGCCTGAACCGGGAACTGCCCGGAACAGCCCCAAAACTGGAAGCGTCCGGTGGTATTAATGATCAGACGCTGTTGCCCATTGCCGAAACCGGGGTCGACTTTATCTCTATTGGCACACTAACCAAAGACTGCCAGTCTGTGGATCTGTCCATGCGGATCGTTGAGCAGCTTTAATCACACGGAGGCAGCCTTGAGCAACAACACAATGAACAAAAAAATTCTGGTAACCGGTGGCGCTGGCTATATTGGCAGCCATACCTGCGTCGAACTCCTTAACGATGGTTATGAAATCATTGTTTTGGACAATCTCAGTAACAGCAGTGAGGAATCCCTGAAGCGGGTTCAGGAGATCACCGGCAAGACACTGGAGTTTGTGAAGGGAGATATTCGTGACCATACACTGCTGAACTCGCTGCTCAGCAACAATGAGATATCCTCTGTTATCCATTTTGCCGGTCTGAAAGCCGTTGGCGAATCTGTCTCCATGCCCCTGGCTTACTACGATAACAATGTGCACGGAACACTGGTGTTGCTGGAAGCGATGAAGCAGGCCAACGTGAAAACGCTGGTGTTCAGCTCTTCTGCCACGGTGTATGGTGACCCTGCCAGCCTACCCATCAGCGAGGACTTCCCGACCTCGGCAACCAACCCCTATGGCCGCTCAAAGTTGATGATCGAAGAAATCCTTCAGGACCTTCATGTGTCAGACAATAGCTGGCGAATCGCATTGCTGCGCTACTTCAACCCGGTCGGCGCACACCCTTCCGGTAGAATCGGTGAAGACCCGAATGATATTCCCAACAACCTGATGCCTTATATCGCCCAGGTTGCCATCGGTAAGCTGGACAAGCTCAGTGTCTTCGGTAACGACTACCCAACCCATGACGGAACCGGAGTCAGGGACTATATCCATGTGGTTGACCTCTCTCTGGGCCATGTGCGTGCTATCGAGAAGCTGCAGAAAACCGAGGGTATTCATGCCTGGAACCTGGGAGTTGGTACAGGCTACAGCGTGCTGGAAATGGTCGCCGCTTTTGAACAGGCATCGCAACAGCCAGTGCCTTACCAGATTGCCCCAAGACGCTCCGGTGATATTGCCGCCTGTTATGCCAATCCGGACAAAGCCCTGAGTGAACTGGGCTGGAAAGCGGAAAAAGGATTGGAAGATATGGTCTCTGATAGCTGGCGCTGGCAGTCGGCGAATCCAAACGGCTATCAGAGTTAACCATCTTTGGGGTTACTGAAAAGCTATTAAAGAAGGGAACCACCGGCCTTTTCATGCTTTAATCGAAGCATGAAAAAAATAATATCACTCCTGTGGATAGCCTTTCTTCTACCAGCCTGGGCAGATGACTGCCCCCAGTGGGATCAAGGAGAAGCAACTGAGCAAATCAGCAGGCTATCGGATGAAGTGGCTTACCATGATGATTTGTACTTCAACCAGAACAACCCAATCATCAGCGATGGTGAATACGACGCCCTGGTTGCCAGGCTGAAATACTGGCAAGCATGCTTTCCTTCCATCGCAACAGAGAAATCCCTTCCCCAAGCACCTCACAATAAATACACGATTCACCATCAGGCTCCAATGGGCAGTTTGAAGAAAGCGCAGTCTGAAGAAGAAGTAAAAAGCTTTTTGCAGCAAATATCTGGCAGTGGAGTTTTGGTACAACCGAAGATTGATGGGGTTGCAGTGGAGCTGGTCTATAAAAACGGACTGTTAATCCAGGCTTCCACCCGGGGAAATGGCGAGGTTGGAGTCGATATCCTCCATCATATCCGGCAAATGCCACTGATCCCTGAAACACTGAGTAATGATGAAAAAAACCAACTCGTTCTTCATGGCGAGCTATTTGCACGGCTTGATATTATTTCTCCATCAATTCTTGAGCAGTATGCCAGTGCCCGACACCTGGTTGCCGGTCAGCTCAATCGGTCTGATCCAGAAGCGGAGGCCGTAAAAGCCTTTGATTTTTTCCCATGGCAGTGGGTTAACAGCCCTTTTAATAGCGGTTTACAGTCAATAACAGCTTTAGCGGGCATAGGCTTTCCTCTGACCCTGGAGCATACCCACAGAACGACATCCTACCCTGAAATCAAACACCATCTTGTTGAGCACTACGCAGCCCTCAAAAAGCCCATATTTTTGATGGATGGAATTGTGATTAAGGCCGACAGCAAAACATTCAAAAAGCAGCTGGGCTGGACAGGCAATACACCTGCCTGGGCCATAGCATGGAAGTTTCCACCAGCAACCACAACATCAGCAGTGCAGGCGATTGAATTTACCATTGGGCGAACCGGCAATATCACACCCGTGATTCATATTGAACCTGTGACACTTAAAAACAGAACCATCTCAACCCTTTCACTGGGGAGTATTCAAAATCTGGAAAAGAAAGGGCTTGCCGTGGGGGATCGAATCAGTATCAAACTCAAAGGGAATGCCATACCAGTCTTTGGTAAGGTACTGTTTCGCCCTGCAAACAGAGTAATCCCGGAACTCCCTGATACAAGCCGCTATACCCCCTTTACCTGTCTCACCATTGCGCCAGGCTGTGAAAAACAATTTGTCGCCCGCCTGATATGGCTAACCGGTAAACAGGGGCTTGATCTTGCAGCGATCAGCAAGCCTGTTATTCATCAATGGGTTCAAACGGGAACAATCCAGACACTGGTGGATATTCTGCAACTGACACCTCATTCACTACAATTGGCAGGTATGTATCCGCAGGAAATCCAACAATACCTCGAATCCATTCGACGGCCAAAAAGCCTGGAGCAACAGATCCGTGCGCTGAGCATTCCAGACATCGGAAAAAGCAATGCCCGCAAGTTGGCTGGGTGTATAACGGATTTACGAGGATTGTTATCCCGGCAGATTTCAGATAAGTGCCCAACGATTGGCAGTAAACGGATGGAGGATTTACAGGACTATGTGAACAGGAAGGAAGTTAGAGAGTTGATTGAGTTTCTGGATGGCCTGGTAGTCGGGAAACCGGGTAAAAGCACAGTCTCCCCCCAAGAGTCTCGTTCCCATGCTCTGCGTGGGAATGCATACCGGAGCTGGCCGAATGTTCAGCCATTGTTTTTGTAGAGTTTGTGGTGAATTGCTTTCAAGCCTTGGGGATTGTTTGAGAGCGGGAGTTCCTGATGTTTGGGGTTGGCATTCCCACGCAGAGCATGGGAACGAAGCGATGTGTGGGGCCGACGACTGCCTGGTCAGGCGTTCCCAAGCAGAGCGTGGGAACGAAGCAACGAGGCAAGCGTTAATCTCCAAAACTACCATCAGATTTACCGCTCCACTGCTTGGACTTCGCGACGGCATCTGTACCACAAAGATTATTTGCCGTTGTATCTCCACCATTTTGGCACGACATCTGCCAGTTACCACCGGTAGCATCAGATCGGAAAATCAGAGTTTGAGTACCAAAAGAACTCGCCGGCGTTACTATCAGCTCTGCATAAGTATTGTCTATATAAGCACCAACGGACACTCTGGTGCCCGTAACCGGGGGTACACCACTACCAGCTTCACCAGGTTTACAGGCTTGAATGGTAGCTGTCTGTGCGCAAATCGCTACAGCTGTCTGAAATGCTTTCACTTCACTCAGTGCGGCCTGAGCAGTTGAGTTCCTGGTATACGCTTGATACTGTGGAATCGCCACCGATGCCAAAATACCAATGATTGCCACAACGATCATCAATTCAATCAGTGTAAAACCCGACGACTTACGGATTTCCGACATCCTTGTCTTCATAATATTTTCCTCGACCAATGAGTTTCTTTGCCAGCACGCTGAAGTCCATTGCTCAATCTGTCGGCACCGTCCTGCAGCTCTTTAAATAGCATAGTTAAGTTCAGCAATGGTGGCAGGCTGCCCACTCACAAACCCGATGGCAGCAAAATCCTGCAGGTAATTTTGCCTGCAGAGCAAATTCACCATCAATACGACATAGCCCGTTGATTAGAATAATAAAACCACAAAACCCGGCTTCTTTTAGAATGAACCCGCCCACACCGCTTATCGAGCAATACTTCCTGCCACACTTCTTTTGACAGCTAAGCTACTTTTTTTTGCCATTCGTCCGATAGCCAAAGTAATAACGTTGTTTATTCAAGAACGGTTCAAAAAGCAGGCATGGCTATGCAAAATAAAACCCTGGTAAATAACCAGTTAGGCTCATTGCTTGCACGGATTGGTATCGCATCCATCATTCTTTTGTCAGCTTTTATCACTGGCTTTATCAGCCTGCAGTTCTTTTATCAGCAGAAAGTCGATAGCTACTTCTCGAATCTGGGCATCAACAGCCTCTCCATCAATGAGTCTGCGCTGATTATCAGAACCAGGGATCACTGGATTACCACCACTGGTCAGCACCGGGAAACCTACAAGCCGCTATTAACGAAAGAGCTGGGCAGTTTATAAAAGTCATCAATACGTTGGCTGGTTTTCCAGTTTTAGCGACTGGCTGAACAGCAATGATGGGTTACCATTTACGCTACTTTATGAAGTTGAGCATGAGCGTTGTAAGTGAAGAAACTTTTCACTTTAAAGGGCTGCTGTCAACAAAGCTTGTTTCTGATGGCTTTGCTACCCTGCTCATCAACACCAAACAGTTGAAATAAAAAGCAACGAACGCAACAAGCCCTGCTAGGCTTGGCCTGT
>NZ_JAHHPM010000254.1 GCF_024606345.1 Endozoicomonas sp. YOMI1 | reverse complement strand
CTACCGTCGGGCAGACGGGATGTTAAGTCTGCGGAGTTCGTGTGAGACCTAGAGAACTTGGGTTGGTTCGTCACCGTAAAAGTTCTCACTACGGGAACTTTTATGCGATAACCAAGCTGTTCTCTGGGCAACGAACTGTGAAACAGAAACGTTCTTGAGCGATCAAGAACCCTCGCTCGATAGGGCGGGGAGTGTCAGAGCCTCGAAGGATTACCCATGCCTAACCAAAGTGATTTGCTGACCCACCATATTTCCCAGCAGTTTAACCATGAACTGGAAGAGCTTCGAAATAACCTGTTGTCCATGGGCGGCATGGTTGAAAAACAGGTCAGTGATGCCATTGAGTCACTGATCAATGCCGACAGTGACCTGGCCATCGTTGTTTGTGAAAAAGACACCGACATCAACTTTATGGAAACGTCCATTGATCAGGAGTGTTCCAGAATTCTTGCCCGCCGTCAGCCTGCGGCCAGTGATTTACGCTTGGTTCTGGCATGCACCAAAGTGGCCACGGACCTGGAGCGCATTGGTGATGAAGCGGCCAAAATTGCGCGGTTTGCCATAAAATTGTCAGAACAGGGGGAAGCGCCCAAAGGTTATATTGAAACCCGTCATATTGGCAGCCATGTTCGCCAGATGACTCAGGATGCCCTGAATGCCTTTGCCCGATTTGATGCAGAGCAGGCCCTGACTGTGGCCAAAGAGGATAAAGCGGTTGATCGGGAGTATAAAAGTGCTACTCGTGAACTGGTCACTTATATGATGGAAGATCCCCGCTCCATTACCCGTGTTTTGAACATTATGTGGGTATTACGCTCTCTGGAGCGGATTGGTGATCATGCCAGAAATATTGCGGAGTATGTTATTTACCTGGTAAAAGGCACGGATGTCAGACACATTGGTCTTAAACGGATGCAGGAAGAGGTGTTTGATAAGCAGCTGGATGATTGAAACAGTGCTACCTTTTGTTTTAATTAAAATGGTTCAGGGGATTTAAACTCCCCTTTTTTTATTTCTACTAATAAACACACATTTAAGAATGTGGTTTTCAATTTTCTTATTTTTTAATTTGTCGGATATTTTCAATTAGCTGTTTGGTATTTTGCGCTAATCTTTAGTTATTAATACCTTTCAGGCAATCATGCTGTTTGTTTCTGAATTAATCTCTTGTAAGAAAACACGGATGAAACAATCAGCAGGTAGCTATGAATCACTCCAGTACCATGCATGACGGCTGGGATATTCCTGATGAACAACCCGCCAGCAGCGATGACCTTCTTGAATGCCTCGCCTTGTTAACCCGCCATTACGGGAATCCATATTCACGAGAATCTTTAAAGGCTGGAATGCCCCTTGAGAATGGCAAATTTACTGCAGAAGTATTTATTCGATCGTCGGAAAGAGCGGGTCTGGCCTGTAAAGTTCATAAGCGAGAGATTGCAGAAATATCTTCACTGGTTGTTCCTGCCGTTTTGTTACTGAGTAAACGAAAAGCCTGCATTTTGTCTGACATTGACCATGCAAAAGGCACTGCCCGGATTATTATGCCGGAAACCGGTGAGGGCACGAAAACAATCAGTATTGAAGAATTAAATGAATTTTACAGTGGCTATGTTATCTATGTCCGTGAAAAGCACCGTTATGATCGTCGGACCCCGCAGAAATTAACGGTTAAATCCAGGCATTGGTTCTGGGGAACTATTCTGGGTTCATGGAGAATTTACCGTGATGTTTTACTGGCATCACTGTTGATCAATATCTTTGCAGTTGCCAGCCCGCTGTTTGTCATGAATGTGTATGACCGGGTGGTTCCCAATCAGGCATTCAATACACTCTGGGTTCTGGCCATTGGTGCTTTTATTGTTTTCAGTTTTGATTTTATTCTGAAAATGGTGCGCAGCTATTTTATTGATCTGGCCGGTAAAAAGTCCGATATTTTGCTCTCTTCTGCCATCATGGAGCAGGTTCTTGGGTTGAGCATGAAGGCTAAGCCTGCTTCCGTTGGTTCCTTTGCAAAAAACCTTCAGGATTTCGAAAGTATTCGGGAATTTATTACCTCTTCAACGGTAACTGCGCTGGTTGACTTGCCGTTCACCTGTATCATTCTTTTCGTAATATTTATGCTTGGAGGCCCGGTGGCTCTGGTGCCTTTGGGAGCGATGTTGATCATTGGTCTTTATAGCTTCTTCATTCAGGAACCTCTTAAAAACTCCGTTGAAAAAACACTTCGTTCCAGTCAGCAGAAAAATGCCACATTGATTGAAAGCCTCTCAGGCATGGAAGCCCTGAAAATTGCCCAGGCAGAGAGTGATATTCAGTACCGATGGGAAAAAGCCGTTAGCCATATTGCTACCTGGAGCATTAAAACCAAACTGCTCAGTGCTTCTGCCACCAGTTTCAGTGCCTATGTGCAACAAATGGCCAATATAGGCATGGTTATTCTTGGGGTTTATCTGATCGTTGAAGGCGAGTTGAGTATGGGGGGGCTGATTGCCTCTGTCATGCTTTCTGGCCGCTGTCTGGCACCCATGGCACAGATTGCCGGGCTGGCAACCCGCTATAACCAGGCCAAATCGGCTCTGGATGGCCTGAATCAGATCATGGACATGCCAACCGAGCGTCATGAAGACAGGGATTACGTTAATCGTCCAGACCTGAAAGGCAGTATAGAATTTGATGGGGTTAATTTTTCCTATCCTGAGCAGGAAATTCAAGCCTTAAGAGATGTCAGCCTAAGGATTGAAGCCGGTGAAAAGGTTGGGATTATCGGGCGGATTGGTTCGGGAAAGACAACCATCGAAAAGCTGATACTGGGTCTTTATGAACCGGGAGAAGGCGCGGTTCGGGTTGACGGTGTTGATTTACGACAGATCAATCCCACTGACCTTCGTTCCAGTATTGGTTGTGTCAGTCAGGATATAACACTGTTCTACGGCTCAATTAAAGACAATATCACCTTGGGGGCAAACCATATTGAAGACAGCCAGTTACTTGAGGCTGCTGAAATTGCCGGAGTAACGGAGTTTGCCAATAAGCACCCTAATGGGCTGGATATGATCGTGGGTGAGCGCGGACAAAACCTGTCGGGAGGGCAGCGACAAAGTATTGCCCTGGCCCGGGCCCTGCTGATGAATCCACCGATTCTGGTGATGGATGAGCCATCCAGCTCCATGGACAACACAACAGAGCTGCGAATGAAAGAGCAGCTGAAGAACCGGTGTAGCGGCAAGACGTTGATATTGGTTACCCACAAAGCCTCAATGCTGGATCTGGTGGATCGTTTGATCGTAATGGACAGTGGACGTGTCGTTGCGGATGGACCCAAGGACCAGGTACATGCGGCGTTAAGGCAGGGCAAACTCAAAATAGGATAGGCTGGAATGAGTAGCAGCGATGACAAGGACGTGAAGGGCTCGACTGAGGCTCCTGTGAATCAGACTGAACCGTCAGAAGACCACAAAATGAAGTCGGCTGAGTCAGAACAGGGTATGTCAGATCTGGAATTAAATCTTGCTGATGGTAAAGAGCAGAGTGCTTCTGAGGGTGGCAAAGGGAAGGCTTCTTTAGAGACTTCTTTAGAGAATACTTCAGAGAATATTTCAGAGAATACTTCAGAGAATATTTCAGAGAATATTTCAGAGAATATTTCAGAGAATATTTCAGAG
>NZ_JAHHPM010000253.1 GCF_024606345.1 Endozoicomonas sp. YOMI1 | reverse complement strand
CGTTGTGCCTTGCATAGTAACTGCCCACTTAGCCAGAAATATACGATTCCATTTGACCAACTACTTAGCACACCATATATCGGGCAAGAGACCCCAGGTAAGATAGCCTGACGCTTTGATGAATTATCAAAGCGTTTAATGGCTAACCCAACACTGCAATGGTGGATACAATGGCGAAAATTGCACTCATCCCGTTTAGACCATAAATTATTCTGTTGGTTCAATGTTTCAGGTTAATAATGAAATGATAACGCTTGAGAATTTTGCAATCCCCTACAGAGCCTGGCAATCACTCTTTGGCATCGAAGAAAAGTTGTGATCCAATAGTCACTACAGCCTCTTTCACCCACATAATAATGTAAACTGGAGTTTCCCGATGTCTTTCGCCGATCGTGATGGCGTTATCTGGTTAGATGGGGAGTTAGTTCCCTGGCGTGAAGCCAAAACCCATGTGCTGACCCACACCCTTCATTACGGGATGGGGGTTTTTGAAGGCGTAAGAGCCTATAATACGCCAGAAGGATCCGCCATTTTCCGCCTGAAGGAACACACCGACCGCCTGTTTCGCAGTGCCCACATCCTGAGAATGGAAATACCCTTCAGCAAAGAAGAACTGAACGAAGCACAGAAGCTTGTCGTTCGTGAGAATGGGCTGGACGAAGCCTACCTGCGGCCAATGTGTTTCCTGGGTTCTGAGGGCATGGGGTTAAGAGCTGAGGGCCTTCAGGTTCATACCATGGTTGCTGCCTGGAACTGGCCTTCTTACATGTCGCCGGAAGCGCTTGAGCGTGGCATCAAAATTCGCACCTCTTCCTATACACGACACCATGTTAATATCACCATGTGCAAGGCCAAAGCCAACGGGAATTACATGAACTCCATGCTGGCCCTGCGGGAAGCACTGGACAGTGGCTGTGAAGAAGCCCTGCTGCTGGATAACGAGGGTTATGTGACTGAAGGCAGTGGTGAGAATATCTTTATTGTGAAAGAAGATGGCATTATCTATACACCGGAACTGACTTCCTGCCTGGAAGGCATTACCCGGGACACCATCATCCGGTTTGCCAGAGAACTTGGACTGGAAGTCCGGGAAAAGCGTATCACCCGTGATGAAGTGTATATCGCTCAGGAAGCATTCTTTACCGGTACGGCTGCCGAAGTTATGCCCATTTGTGAACACGACGGGCGCAAGATTGGCAGCGGCAAGCGTGGACCCGTTACTGAAAAGCTTCAATCCATGTACTTTGACCAGGTTCGTGGCAAGCGCCAGGAAAATCCTGAGTGGTTGAGCCATTGCTAAGCTAGGAAGCTAATCCAAGAGGCTAATCCAAGAGGCTAATCCAAGAGGCTAATCCAAGAGGCT
>NZ_JAHHPM010000252.1 GCF_024606345.1 Endozoicomonas sp. YOMI1 | reverse complement strand
AGCGAGGATTGCGAGAAATTGAGGATAAAAATTTCTGATTCTGAGGAGAATAGCGAGGCTATTTGTCGAAGAAGCAGGAATTTTTAGACCAATTTATCGCAACCACAGTAGGGCAGTCTATTCTCGGACAGCCTCCTAGTGGCTGCAACTGTCTGTCACAACCAGGAATGACCAGCAATTACAGATTGCTATCCAAAAATGCGGTCAGCTGTGATTTAGACAGGGCCCCCACTTTCGTAGCTTCTACGTTGCCACCCTTAAACAGCATCAGCGTAGGAATACCACGCACACCGTATTTTGGCGGGGTTGCCTCATTCTCATCAATATTCAGCTTGCAGACGGTCAGCTTACCATCGTAGTCCTGGGCAATTTCATCAAGAACGGGGGCAATCATTTTACAAGGACCACACCATTCAGCCCAATAGTCAACCAGCACCGGACTTTCCGCCTTCAGAACCACTTCTTCGAAGGAGTCATCTGTCACTTTGACAATTTCGCTCATGGAATGGATCTCCTAACCATGGTACTTAAATAGTACTTAAAAGTGTTTAAAGTAAACTCAGGAGCCTTGACCGAGGGCAAGCCAAACTGGCTGCCAAAAGATATCATCGGCCCAGAACTGACCTATTATGCCTGATTCATGGAATTTTGTGGCTTTTTTTTCTATAAAAATGCCATCAAGCAAGGTGGCTAATAAGATTGCCATATGACACAGGCCTGTTTTTCAGCCATCAATGCAGCTTCGCCCCGGGCAGTACAGCCAATAAGATTTGTGCGCATAACTTTATTAAAATTAACCTTTTAACATCTGTTATGCTCCGGTCTGCAACTCAGTATTGTCATGTTGACGAAACGAGCGTTAAAAGCACTGAAAAACATAACGTTTTCAATACATTAACTATGAAATACCATGACAAAACAAGGGCGTGAACAGTCCGGTAGCCTACCACTGGTAGCCGCCATAGACCTTGGCTCAAACAGCTTTCACATGATCGTAGCCAGAGTAGATCAGGGTGAAATCCGACCCGTAGAAAGGCTGGGTAAAAAAGTTCAGTTAGCAGCAGGGCTAAACCAGCACGACGAACTTACGGCTGAAGCAATGAAGCGAGGCTTCAGTTGTCTGGAGCAGTTTGCCCAATACCTCTCTGGCAATACCTTTCAAGCGGTCAGAGTCGTGGGTACCAATGCCCTGCGTAAAGCCCGGAACAGTAATGTTTTTGTTGACAAAGCCCAGTCTATCCTGGGCTATCCGGTTGAAATTATTGCGGGCAGGGAAGAAGCACGTCTTATTTATCTTGGTGTAGCCCAAACCCAGTCCGATGATAATGAGCGCCGCCTGGTGATGGATATCGGTGGCGGGAGTACCGAGTTCGTTATTGGAGAACGTTTTGAGCCAAAGTTGATGGAAAGCCTGCACATGGGCTGTGTGGTATTTACCGACCGTTTTTTTGGCTCTGGAGAGTTAACACCACAACGATTCCAGTCCGCTTATTACGCAGCACGGCTTGAATTATTGAATATTGAACAATTATTTACCCGCCTGGGCTGGGTTGATGCCGTAGGGTCATCAGGTTCAATTCGTGCGGTCAGCAGCATTCTTCAGGCCATGGGTGAGAGTGACACCATCACCCGGGGCAGTCTGGAGATGCTCAAGCTCAAAGTCCTGAAGTTTAACCAGATCGATCGTGTTCGTTTTCCCGGGCTGAAGCCTGATCGTCAGGCGATTTTTCCAGCAGGTCTGGCCATTCTCATGGCAGGCTTCGATGCGCTTGGCATCAAGCGTATGCAATACTCTGATGGCGCACTTCGGGAGGGGGTTCTGCACGATATGCTCGGCCGGGACCGCCATGAAGACGTACGGGAGCGAACAATAAATGCCTTGATGAGCCGCTATCATGTTGATGAGCAACAGGCCTTCAGGGTCATGAATCATGCCCGGAACTGCTTAGCCATGACGGCCGATATCTGGGGTCTGGGCGACAGTGATCTTGAGCTGCTATCCTGGGCCGCGCGAGTGTGCCAGATAGGGCTTGATATCTCACATACACAGTACCATCGACATGGTGCATACCTGATTGATAACTCTGACCTGATGGGGTTCAGCAAGAGAGAACAGCAGCAACTCGCTCTGCTCGTCAGGGGCCACAGACGTTCCATATCCAAATCACTCCTTTCCGCCTGGCCTAAGGTGGTATCACGCAAGCTGATGCAGCTGATTATCCTGCTGAGAATTGCCAATGTGCTGAGTCATGGTCGTGACGATACCTTACCGGAATATTCCATAAGCGTATCCGGTGTCACTATATCCCTGTTTTTCCCGGAAGAATGGTTAGAACAACACCCTCTGACCGAAGCGTACTTTGACTCAGAACGAAGCTATCTGGCAAAAATAGGCTTCAAGTTAATGGTTGTATGACATTAATCTACCTGTTGCTGTGATCCGGAAGCCTTTGAGGATCAGCCTCTATTGACATCAACTTTCTTTCTCAGCTCAAGCTTTGCCACATTGTCTAAACCTGACAGCGATACAGCAGGGCCACTTGTGCCCTAAGGTATTGCGGGGAATGCCAACGAAGATATCCGGCAGCTAAAAATGGCTGGGCAGTCCATGTTTAGAAGGTGGAATAAAGAAGTTAACCAAATGAAATCATATTTTCTAACTAAGTGATCAGTCACTCTGCGGTGTTACAACTCCGGTCACATAGCTGAGGCTATGCTCCCTACGTTGTGCCTTGCATAGTAACTGTCTACTTAGCCAGAAATATACGATTCCATTTGGCCAACTACTTATTAGAAGAACGGGCATCAAAATTGAGATCTATCTCTCGATATTCTTCACGATCCCTGGTCAACATAATCACGGCCCCATCGATAAGACTGGTGCAGGCATCATGTACATGAGCACTGTCATTCATCAAAGAACTGGCCATAAATGAGTCAACCTGGTTGGAGCGAATGAGTTCATTCAGTTTTCTGTGCATCTGCTCATCCTGCTCGCTAAGCTCCTGCTTTAACTGCTCCGCATGCTGACGAATATGATCATAATTTCGTCGTACTCCCAATAGATCAATAAGCTTCAAGACTGAGGCAAGGCAAAGTCTGAGCTGATTGTATTGATGGCGTATCTGCTCATTATCCGAATGCAGGTAATGCCCCATATTCTTATAGATATGCTTTACATGTTTGATGGCCTGGACAAAATCACGGCAGGCAACTTTCAGCGCAAATAACTCCTGCACCTGCGGTCTCGGAAGATTCCCTTCTATTGCCCCTGAGTAGTGAATAATATCCGCATATATACCTTTGATATGTCGGATATAAAGCTCTTTTATGGTCCAGGGCTGGTCATCACGCATCCAGCTGTTCACCAGATCCGTCAAACTGTCCGATTCCCTCAGCTTGTCACCGGTAAGATATATCCCATAACAGATCAGTTCGAGTGTATTCCTGTATAAGTGGTCACACTCCCGGGTCAGAGCCCTTAGCGCCGTATCCGGATAATTCAGTGTTGCCGGCGTTAAGTAGCGTGCCCGGTGAATGGCAGGATTATCCTCAGTAGCAAGATTCAGATGAGGCTGCCTGGCTGGATCGACAAACAGCGTCTCCAGCCAGCGGATAAGCAGCTGAAAAAAAGGAAGTTGAACTAATATTCCCATGACATTAAATAGACTGTGGAAAAGCGCAAGCTTCAGAGTATTGTCGTCTGCCTCAATGGGAAAAAATCCGGCAGTAAAATCCACAAGTACCTTTAACTGGGGTAACAAAAGGATAGCCAGAGTGGCGGTGGCTACATTAAAAGTAATATGTGCCACAGCCAACCGTTTCCCTGCCGCATTTGCCCCCATCGCTCCCAGCACTGCCGTTATGGTTGTACCGACATTTGAACCTATAGCCAGTGCTAACGCATTATCGTAAGTCAGCTGACCCGTTGCCAGGGCGGAAAAGGTAAGCACCAGCACCGCATTGGTTGACTGCATGATGATGGTCGCCAGAACACCAAAAAGTGTGAATACCAGAACGCCCTGCATTCCTTCCATGGAGAAACTGCTGAAATCAATCACATTCTGGAAGGCTTCAAAACCTTCTTTCATGTAATGAATACCAAGAAAGAGAAAGCCAATGCCCAACAAGATGCAGCCGAAACCACTGAATCTTTTCTCCCGCTGACTCCTCAAAATCAAACCAAAAACGAGTAATGGCATTGCATAAGAAATCAGCTTTAACTTCATACCATACAAGGCAACTAACCATGCTCCGACAGTACTGCCCAGATTTGCACCAAAAATAATACCAACGCCCGCGGACAGGCCAATCAGGCCGGCACTGAGAAATGAAATAACAATAACAGAAACCAGTGAACTGGACTGCAAAGCTGCTGTGGTCGTGATACCAAAGGTCAGACTTTTCCAAAGACTGTCGGTGGTTTTCTGAAGGAACGCCTCAAGTAACCCTCCCGTAAAGACCTTAAACCCCTTTTCAAGATAAACCATGCCCAGCAGAAAAATAACCACACCAGCCGTGATCACCTGAAGCTCTGAGCTAACCCAAAAGCCGTAAGTCAACAGCAGCAGTGCTGTTGGAAGAACAACGCGTCCGAGCATATTTAGTCACTTAAGTGTCTTGATGGCCAACCGGTAACACCCATTCCCAATGGCCATGAGCGCCAAGATAGCCATGAGCGGAAAATACAGGGCTATAGCTTCTGTTATCGACGGGTAAACAGGATCCCTCCAATGCATCTGGTCTTCAATCACCATAGAGAAAAGTAAAACGGTACAGCTCTGGCTGAAAAACGACGGGGTGAAAGAAATGGTTACATCAAATATTGAAAAATGGATAAAAACAAAAAACCTCATTGATAAACAGAGGGCGGTAAACGGCTGTAAACAGGGGTTATCAGTAAAACGAAAAGCTGCATTTTATAAGTCAAACTCACCATTTTCTTGCCAATCAAACAAAATATATTACTTTTATTCATATTGAACGAGTAATAAGCAGAAGCATTCTGTGAATTACCCCATACCTGCATAACTCACAGGTAACCGTTCCAGTCTTACATAACAGATATTTGTCGACTTTCTTAATGTCATGCACCGTGTTGATACATCATTGCCAGTCTCATACGGTCAAAGGCTCCGGTAGATTGAGGGTATACAATGAAATTACTGGATGAGTTACATCATCGGCTGGGTAGTAAATCCCGGATTCGCTCGCTATTCAAAGATGTCAGTGTTCAGGAGCTTGAAAAGATTCTGAACCGCCTGAAAGAGGTACATAAGGAAAAATTGCAGTCCAGGGTTAAAGAGGATGCAAAAAGACAGAAAAAAATGAAAGATATTGTAGCTATTCACAAAGAAATGGCAGAACTGGGTATTACGCTCTCTGATCTGGACAATATTAACGACTCGGGGAAAACGGGAAAACGTCGGCGCACCGTCGCAAAGCATACCTTTCAATATGAAGATTCAGCGGGACAAACCGTACGCTGGGAGGGTTCAACGACAGGAAGATTACCAAAAGACTTCCAGGAGTACCTGGATAAAACACAGAAAAAGCGGATAGAGTGCATTATTAAATAGATACAGAATTTATCGAAAATCTGCCTTTCACAGGCTTTGAACAGTTATAGCTGTTGCATGTGGATGACCATTGAGCGAATCCAGAGTGTAAGGTCATCCATATCTTCAAGAGACAGCAGTAAAAGAGCCATATCAAGAGGGTCCAACTCGCCTTCATGTTGAAAGACTTCACCTTTGCAGGCTGAAATCATATCCCGTAGCTCATCCACGGCAATCTTTACTTCCTGATTGACCTCCAGCAAAGCCCGGGATTGTTGTTTTCTAAATCCCGCGATACCCAAACGATCCTGTTTTGCAACACCAGACTTCAAGCTATATACAACGCTGGCAAAGTGCTGATTCAGCTGTTCTACAGAACGCTGCAAATCTTCAGTAAGCCTGGGAGGTCGATAAGTTAATCGCTCAGCCAGTCGGCAGATCAGGTGCGCCAGGTTATTCTGAGTCTGTAAGAGGGATAGCACCAGCCCCTTGGGCTGCGCGGTCAACGTTGGCTGGTTTAATCTGGCCAGAATTTCCTGCTCCAGTTTTTCAACGGCCGGCAGAAAATCAGTAAGCCATTTCGCCCGTTCATGCCCCTGCTCATCGGCCATTAACCGGCTCTGCAACTGTCTGTTTAATAACACCAGGGCATCCAGGATCACCTGTCGATGCTGGCTTAACGGCTTATGGGCAGAGCCGGAAAAAATGCTGGTAAAGGTCGTAAGATCCATACCGATCTTATCGACTCAAAATATCACCTGATTAGGGTAAATTACGAACCAGCAGTGAGTGGGCATTTGGCAAAACACCTTCTGGCTTGGGTATTTTTACCAAGTGGCCCGATCCGGGAGCTACATCAATAGGCTCTCCACGACGATTTTCCAAATGCTCCAGGTTGAAAACATAGTTGCCGTCCTTCGATCTTGAGGGAGTGGATACCCATCTCAGTTAAGCGACGAACATGCTGGACAGCCCTGAGATCCCTGGAGTTCATGATATAAGTGCCATGCTCATCTTCAATAGCTCACGGGGCAGAATAATCCGCTCAACCCCCTGTCTGGCCCAGAATTTTACCGTGGCAAAGTTAACCGCATTCGCCTGAACCGAGAGGTGGACTGGCATATCCGGCCAGGTTTGTAGTGAGAGCCCACAGTTCCTAAGTGCAAAGGGAAGGATGGTTGGTTTTGAACCTGGAATGGAAATAGAGGGAGAAAAGCGCAACAGGAATGAGTGGCGGTCCGTATCAGTTTGCCCGATACGGACCAGAGCAAAGCAAACAAGATTTACTTGATCTTGTATTCCTTGTACTCAACGTGCTTGCGAACAACCGGGTCATACTTCTTGAACACCAGCTTGTCAGGCGTATTACGCTTGTTTTTAGTGGTGGTGTAGTAGTGACCAGTACCTGCGCTGGAAACCAGCTTGATCTTCTCACGAATACCTTTAGCCATGATTTATGCTCCTGCTAAGTTAGCTATCTCGACTTAAAAAGTTTGACCGCTGGCACGCAAATCAGCCAGAACGGCATCAATGCCTTTCTTGTCGATAATACGCATGCCTTTTGCAGAAACACGCAGGCGCACAAAGCGCTTTTCACTTTCAACCCAGAAGCGCTTGTGGTGCAGGTTAGGCACGAAGCGACGACGGGTTTTGTTCTGAGCGTGGGAAACGTTATTCCCGGTAACCGGGCGCTTGCCGGTAACCTGACAAACCTTGGACATATGGATAGCCTCTCAAACCGTCTCTTAAACCAAAATCACCAGCCATGAGGCCGGAAAACTTAACTGAATTCCAGTGTCTGCTTCGGGGAGATCTGCCCATGGTTACAGAGTCAGGAGACCTTCGAGACTCATCAGCAGCTACCCTCATACAAGGATCGGGCTTTATACCAGAGTTGGACGCTTCTTGCAAATTCCATAAGGGCTTCGGATTATGCCCAGAAGGCTGTCCGGGAATAGCGCCCTCAGTTAGGATTGCAGAAAATTGAGGATAAAAATTTCGTTTTATGAGGTTAATAGTGGTTCTATTTGTCGAACAAAAGGGAATTTTTAGACCAATTTGCTGCCGTCGCAGTAGGACAGATTATTCTCGGACAGTCTCATAGCCCCCGCAAAATCAGCAATCCCAAGGCATTTGAACTATTTCTCGTCTATCTTGACGAGAAGGTTGTCAGCAAAGCCAGGCTGACACTTTCAATGCAACCGGACACTGTATAACAGGCTCTTTGCCATAAGAGCAAAAGCGATTTTATACAGCGGTTTCGATCGGTGTCACCCAAAAGTCACCGCTTCAGAATAACCGCTGACACGCTGACACGAAGTTACGTTGATCAATTTATTCTTACCCACGAGCATTGACAGTTACGGCATAACCCGGCAAATCAAGTGGGAGAACCTGCCCTGTAGTTTGCCGTTCTCAATTCCAATGACAGAGGAATATCATGAACCGCTTTACCGATTTTCGAGCCATCATCGTTAATCAGGTTCAATCGCTTCTGGCAAAGCGCATGTCAAACAAAGAATATGAGCAAATACAGGCGCTTGCTGATGCCTATTATCGTGGAGCTGCCAGCAAAGACGAGCCCCTGATAAATGCAGATGACTGCTATGGCGCACTACTCTGCCTGTGGCAGTTTCTACAGACCAGGCAGCCTGAACAAATCAAGATCCGCGTCTACAACCCGGAACCGGAAACCCACCACTGGCACTCCACACACAGCATTATTGAAATCATCACGGATGATATGCCATTTCTGGTGTCTTCTGTGTTGATGGAGCTTGATCGTCAGAAAATAAAAGTTTACAGCCTGAATCACCCCACCCTTCGGTTGGCAAGGGACAGCACAGGTCAGCTGCAAGCCATCAGCACTCCACAGGCAGAAATGACCGAGGCCGTCATTCGGGTTGAAATAGACCGGCAACCGGAACAACTGGATTTAGAGAAGGTCGCTGCCGGTATCCGGGATATCGTTGCGGATGTTCATAAAGTGGTTTCTGACTGGGAGGCAATGCAAACCAGGCTGGATGACGCTATTCAGTGGTGTCAAACCCACCCTGCGCCATTACCGGATGTTGAACTGAAAGAAGCGCTTGCTTTTATGAACTGGCTGAAAAAAGACAATTTTCTGTTCATCGGCTTTCGCTATTACGAGATCATCCATGGGCCAAATACATTAAGACTGCGTGCCAACAGCAAAACCGGCTTGGGCACGTTCCGGGAAGCCCCCCTTCATCATCCGGTTGAGCAAGAGCTATCACCCTATCTTGCCTCACAAATTCAGGCACCAGAGTTACTGGTCATCACCAAGTCCATCAGCCGCTCAACGGTTCATCGACCCGCTCACCTGGACTATATCGGGATAAAGCACTTTAACGATTCAGGTGTAGTAACCGGGGAATGGCGTTTTTTCGGACTATTTTCATCAACAGCCTACAACGTTCCGCTGGATGAAATTCCGCTGATACGAAAAAAAGTGGCAAAGCTTTTAAAAAACAACAGTTGCCCGGTAAACAGCCATCGGGGTAATGCCCTGCGCCACATCATTCATAACTATCCAAGGGATGAGCTCCTGCAGGCCAGTTTTGAACAACTTAAGACTGTCATTAACGGGATTCTTGACTGCCATGAATTACGGCAATTGAAAGTATTCCTTCGTCCCGACCCGTATGACCGCTTTATTACAGTGCTTATCTATGTAGCCAGAGATGATTTTAACACTGAACTTCGCTTACAGATGCAACAGATCCTGCTCAGTGAGTTGAGTGGCAACAGTATCGACTTCAATGTCCAGCTATCGGAAAACCCAATGGCGCAATTGCAATTTACCGTGCATTGTCTTCATGCCAACCAGCAGGATATTGATGTTGACCGGCTGGAAGCCATGATTCACGAAGCGATGTTGAACTGGACAGACCACCTGCAACAGGCGTTAAAAGAGGCATTTGGAGAGGCTTCAGGTAACCGGATGGCACAGTGTTATTTGCAGGCATTTCCCGCCGCGTACCGGGAGGATGTTACCCCTCGCCAGGCAGTCGCAGACATTCAACGTCTGGAATCGTTAAAAGACAGTCATCAGATAAGAACCAGTCTTTACCGTCCGGTTACCGACCATTATCGGTGGCACTTTCGGGTTCTTGGTAAAGGGCCTCTCCTGGCACTCTCAGATGTACTTCCCATTCTTGAGCAAATGGGCGTCAGGGTTCGCAGTGCAAGACCTTACGCCATCAGCCCTTACCGCCAGGAAAGTGCCTGGGTGCTTGATTTCAGTATTGAGCCTGATGACCATGATAATGCCCTGACGGCCAATATAAACGCACCGGAAGTTGACACGTCAAACCACACAAACCTTGAAGATACCCATCTGCGGGAGCAGTTCCGGGCGGTGTTTATTCGCACCTGGAATGGGGAAATGGAGAATGACGGGTTCAACGGGCTGGTGGTTTCAGCCGGTTTGAACTGGGAGCAGGTTGTGCTCATCAGGGCTCTGTCTAAATACTTGATGCAACTGCAAGTGCCTTTCAGCCAGAGCTATATGCAGAAAGTTCTGAACAGCAACCCATCGGTGGTTCGTGAAATCGTAGACCTGTTCAGCATTCGTTTTTATCCGAATTTCCGTGGTGATCGCCATGACATGGCCAATGCCTGCTCTGAAAGGATTTACCAGCTATTGGACAGTGTTGCCAACCTTGATGAAGATCGGATCCTGCGTCACTTTCTGAGCATCATCGAGGCCATGTTGAGAACCAGTGCCTATCAGAAACAGGGGGAGCCAAAAGGTTATCTGTCGTTCAAACTGCAACCGGAAAAGATTCCAACCTCACCTCGGCCAAGGCCCATGTTTGAAATATTTGTCTACTCGCCACGCTTTGAAGGCATTCATATGCGCTGTGGGAAGATCGCCAGGGGTGGGTTAAGGTGGTCAGACCGGATGGAGGATTTTCGTACCGAGATTCTGGGACTGGTCAAAGCCCAGATGATCAAAAATGCCATCATTGTTCCCCATGGGGCCAAAGGGGGCTTTGTCACCAAAAATCTTCCGGCCAATGGCTCCAGGGAAGAAATACAGGCGGAAGGGATTGCATGCTATCAAGCGTTTATCTCCGGACTTCTGGATCTTACCGATAACCTGCAGGGCGGAAACATAATCCCTCCTGAAGAAGTTATACGCTACGATGATGATGACCCTTACCTTGTGGTCGCAGCCGATAAAGGCACCGCCAGCTTTTCCGATATTGCCAACGATGTATCCGAATCCTATGGGTTCTGGCTGCGGGATGCTTTTGCCTCTGGTGGCAGCCAGGGCTATGACCATAAAAAAATGGGGATCACTGCCCGGGGTGCCTGGGAGTCGGTAAAAAGGATCTTTAAAGAGCGTGAAATCGATACCCAGACCCAGGATTTTACGGTCATCGGTATTGGTGACATGTCCGGTGATGTATTTGGCAATGGCATGCTACTTTCCAACCATATTCGCCTGATTGCCGCATTTAACCACCAGCATATTTTTATCGACCCTGACCCTGATATTTCAGTCAGCTTCAGTGAGCGTCAGCGCCTGTTCAATTTACCCCGGTCATCCTGGGACGATTATGACCGCAGCAAACTATCAGAAGGTGGCGGCGTATTCAGTCGCCAGTTGAAAAGCATTCTTTTGAGTAAGCAGGCCAGAACCGTGCTGGCAACGGATAAAACCATTCTGTCCCCTGCGGAACTTATTCAAACGATTCTGAAAGCGCCAGCGGATCTATTGTGGAATGGCGGCATTGGTACTTATATAAGAGCCAGCAGCGAAAGCAATGCCGATGCCGGGGACCGGTCCAATGATAATGTCAGGATCAGTGCCAGCGAACTGAATACCAGCGCGGTAGGGGAGGGCGGAAATCTGGGCCTGACTCAGCTGGCAAGAATTGAGTTCTCCAGCAGAGGCGGCCTGATCAATACCGACTCTATAGACAACTCAGGGGGAGTCGACAGCTCAGACCATGAAGTAAACATCAAGATTCTGCTTAATCAGATGATTGACGATGGTGATATAACCATTAAGCAGCGTAATAATTTACTGGCCAGTATGACGGATGAGATCGCCAGACTGGTTCTCAGACATAACTTTTTACAGAGCCAGAGGCTAAGCCTGAGCCTGCAACAGAATGTCCTGTTATTTAATGACCATCGTTTCCTGATCAGGAAGCTCGAACAGAAAGGGCGTCTTAACCGGGCTCAGGACGGCCTGCCATCCGACACAGAACTTAAAGCCAGAGTAAAAGCCGGTGAAGGCCTTACCCGGCCAGAAATAGCCATTCTTTTGTCCCACACCAAGCTGGAGCTGTTTGAATCCCTGGTCTCAGCCAACGTTGCTGACGATCCGATACTGGCGGCAAAACTGCTGGACTATTTTCCATCACAACTTCGCCAGCAGTTCCCTGATCAGATCAGACATCATCCACTAAAAACTGAAATACTGGCGACCCATCTCAGTAACGAGGTTGGCAATCGAATGGGAGCAACGTTTATTGAGTATATTCATCAGGAAACCCGACAGTCGGAGCTTAATTGTGTTCGGGCATTTATGGCGATAAAAGAGATCTTTTCCATTCCATCCATCTGGGATCAGTTTGAAAGCCTGGGTTTTGATGTCAAAGATGATATCCAGAGATTAGAGCTGTTCCGGGTACAGCAGCATATCGAAAAAGCCTGCATCTGGTTACTGAAGAATCATGGCAGCTCTATGGATATAGAGTCGCTCATCAGTAACTATAAACCCGGCGTCAGTGCCGTCAGTGGGCAACTGGCAGAGCTGCTGGGAGAGGAAGATTGTGCCTGGCTGGGCGGCAGAGTTACCCGGTTACACGAAGCACAGCTGCCGCAAACACTGGCGGAAACCTGTTCGGGCCTTCGATATCTTTATTACGTACTGTTTATGGTCAGTGTGGCTAATGAATATCAATTTACGGTTACTGATGTGGCCTCTGTCTTTTTTGCCCTTGAGGATTATCTGTGCCTGCCCTGGTTAAGAGAACGTATTCGTCAATTGCCAGTTAACGACCTCTGGCAACGCAAAGCACAGTCATCCCTGAAAGATCAGCTGGATCGAACCCTCAATGATAATTGCATTCATGTTCTGACCCATTCACAGGGAAAGCCGGAAGAGCGCCTTAAACGGTGGCTGGAAAAAAATGCTGAGCTTATTGATCGCTGGAAAGCGACGATCCGGGAAATACAATCCGCCAGAGAGCAAAACCTTGCCATGCTGTCAGTAGCGGTACAGGAACTGTCGCTCATTGCCTCAAGCTAGGAGGCTTGTCCAATTCACTGAACGTTTCGTGGAGTGACTGGTCAATAGAGAGATTCATGCAAGTAACACCAACAAGGGGGCTGGACGGTGGCTGCGCAAGCCAGGTGACAGTCAGTTCCTCCAATGCGACCCAAAGTGACAATAACGGACAAAAATCCGCCCTTCCCAAGCCACAAAATTATGGCTCATGGATAGTTGAACGCCGCTGCCCACTGGATAAGAAATCAAGTTTTTGTTGTGGGGGAAGGGCCCCTCGTTATCGGGAAGGTGTTATCAAGTGTCTTGCAGAGTATAAATTGCAGTCTGAAACACCGGCAAAATCGGTTAGTAGTTTAAACGTACAAACAGCGTATCTGACACCTGAGACAGAAATAAAGAAATGAGAAATACAGGCACAAAAAAAACGGTCATCAGGGGAAGATGACCGTTTCATGATGTCTCTATTGTTACAGCAACATCATCGACAAAGTACACAGCTAAGGGTTTATAGCGATCCTGGTAACTCAGTAGCCTGACGTCCCAGAAGGAATCAAACAACCCTACCGCCATAAGTGCTTTAACGGTCAATAAAGCCCATTCTTTAGACTCTGTTGCATAAAAATTCGGCACAAAAAAAAACCAGTATCCGGGGGAAGAATACTGGCTATATAGCTTCGGCTACAGGGGAGCAGCCTACAACCTAAGTTAATGTCAACACAAAACACACAGTGAGCAATAAGAAATCAGAATCGGGCTACTATCTTCATCTTGACTTCATCTTCACTTCACCTTTTCTGCCTTTTTCCTATCCTCATATACTCAGACAAGCATAATTCCAAAAAGTTCCCTGAAAGATGAAAAAAATTTAAAAAAAAGCCAGCACCCTGAAAAAGGACACTGGCTTTAAACGATAAATGCGGGGAAACATATATCGCTTTAACATCACCAACACTTAACACACAAGGAGCAACTCATTTGAAACTCACTATATGAGACAAGCAATATGGTAATAAAGTTCCGTTGCTTACAAAAAACTTACAGACGACAGATGACTACGCTTTTTTAACGCATAATAGAAGCATCAATGGGCTTCATCCCAGTTATCCCCAATACCCACTTCGACCAATAGTGGAACACTGAGCCGGGCAGCACTGGACATCTGCACTTTTATCCCTTCAACAACGGCCTCAACACTCTGATCGGCAACTTCAAGCACCAGTTCATCGTGAACCTGCATAATGACACGGGCATCAAGCCCCGACGCTTTCAACCACTCATCAACCCTGATCATCGCCTTCTTGATAATATCTGCGGCAGTACCCTGCATTGGCGCATTGATCGCTGTTCGCTCAGCACCCTGACGACGCATACCGTTTCTGGCATTGATTTCCGGCAGATACAGGCGACGACCAAATATTGTCTCCACAAATCCCTTTTCCCGTGCGAAGTTTTTGGTCGCTTCCATGTACCTTAAAACGCCCGGGTATCGTGCAAAGTACAGGTCGATATATTCCTGTGCCGATTTCCTGGATACCCCCAGCTGTTTAGCGAGTCCGAACGAAGACATGCCGTAGATCAGGCCAAAGTTAATGGCTTTGGCACTTCGTCGCTGGTCGCCCGTTACTTCATCAAGCGCCACGCCAAATACTTCAGCCGCCGTTGCCTTATGGATATCCAGCCCATGGGCAAAAGCGTCCAGCAGGCCTTTATCACCAGAGAGGTGAGCCATGATTCGCAGCTCAATCTGGGAGTAATCTGCCGCCACCAGCTGGTAACCTTCCGGAGCAATAAACGCCTGTCGCACCCGACGGCCTTCCGGTGTTCGAATGGGAATATTCTGCAGATTAGGATCCGAGGAGGATAGTCGTCCGGTGGCGGTTACTGCCTGATGATAAGAGGTATGGATACGACCTGTCGCCCCATTAATCATCTGCGGAAGTTTCTCGGTATAAGTGGACTTGAGCTTGCTTAAGCTACGATGCTCAAGAATCAGCTTGGGAAGTTCATAGTCCAGGGCAAGCTCCTGTAATACCTCTTCTGCGGTTGATGGCTGTCCTTTGGGCGTTTTCTTGATAACCGGCAGCTGCAGCTTATCAAACAGAAGCTCCTGCAACTGTTTGGGTGATGATAAGTTAAATGCCTGTCCTGCGGCATCGTGTGCCGCTTGCTCTAACTCCTTGAGACGCTGGCCAATCTCAAGACTCTGCTGTTTGAGCAAGACACCATCGACCAGGGCACCATGACGCTCAATACCTGAAAGAATATCCACCAGCGGCATTTCTATTTCCCGGAAAACCTGCGTCAATGTAGATTCAGACTGTAACTGCCCCCAGATGGCAAGATGAAGCCGTAAAGTGATATCCGCATCTTCTGCCGCATAGGGACCAGCTATCTCAAGCTCAATCTGGTTAAACGTCAGTTGTTTAGCACCTTTGCCGGCAATATCCTCATATTTGATGGTTTTATAACCCAGATAGTGCGCAGCCAGGGCATCCATATTGTGACGGGTAGCTATGGAATTCAAACAGTAGGACTCAAGCATGGTATCAAAAGCGGCCCCCTTGATTTGGATGTCATATCGAGCCAGCACGCTTTGGTCGTACTTAAAGTTCTGACCGACTTTCTGTTTCGCCGGGTCTTCCAGCAACGGCTTCAGCTTTTCCAGTACCCAGTTTCTTTCAAGCTGAGCTGGTGCTCCCAGATAATCATGGGCAACAGGCACATAAGCCGCCTTGCCGGGCTCAATGGCAAATGAGACGCCCACCAGTTCAGCCACCATGTAATCCAGGCTGGTGGTTTCGGTATCGAACGCAAACAGCTCTGCAGATTCGAGCTGTGCTATCCAGTCAAGAAACTCAGTCTCTTCAGTAACCACTGAATACTCGCCGGTAGCGTCTGATGTTTTTTCGTTAGATTCATTGCTATCAGTAAAAGCGCCCTCTTTCTCCAACTCGGCAATCAACGTCCTGAATTCGTACTCTTTAAACAGCGCTAACAGTTGCTCTTTATCAAGTGGCTGCATTTCCAGATTATCAATGGAAACCGGCAGCTCTACATCGGTCTTGATGGTGGCCAGCTGCCGGGATAACAACACAATATCCTTGTGCTCGGTAAACTTATCCGCGAAGTTTTTGCTCCCCCGAAAACCAAGCGCAGCCACCTCGTCCAGCCGCCCGGCAATCTCATCGATACTACCGATGCCATTGAGCAGAGCCAGTGCTGTTTTCTGACCAACACCCGGCATACCCGGGATGTTATCGCTGCTGTCGCCCATCAATGCCAGATAGTCAATAATCAGGCTGGCAGGAATACCAAACTTACTCTCAACCCCCCGTTGATCGGTATACACATCATTCATGGTATCAATCAGCGACACATGCTCAGTAACCAGCTGGGCAATATCCTTATCACCCGTGGAAATGATGGTATCGATCTTTTTCTCGGTTGCCTCTCTGGCCAGCGTACCAATCACATCATCCGCCTCAACGCCTTCAATCATTAACAGAGGCAGGCCAAGGGCACGGACAATTTGATGTATGGGTTCTATTTGCGAGCGCAAGTCATCGGGCATTGGTTTCCGGGTGGCTTTGTACTCACTGTACAGGTCATGGCGGAAGTTTTTTCCCCTGGCATCAAAAATGACCGCAACATGGCTATCCTGATACTGACGCATCAGACTGCGCAACATGTTTGTCATGACCCGGATAGCCCCCGTTGGTCGACCATCAGCCGTGCGCAAATTGGCGCGTTCAGAAGCATGAAAGGCACGATAAAGGTAAGATGAGCCGTCGACGAGTATGAGTGGCGGCGTACTGGCTTGTTCTGACATGGATTAGGGACTCACTTACGATTCTGGGTAACTGGGTATAGAATGCTCCCAAGCAGTTTAATGGTTTCCACCACAATTATCATGAGGCTCCTGATGAAACCCTTGATAAAAAGAGCGCAGTTGAGTCTGGCTTTCTTACCCTTGTTTCTTTTAGGTTGTGCTGCCCACAGTCCGGAAGGTTCAAAGCCGGAGCAGCCAGCAGCCCATACGGATTCATCCAATGGCCCGAGAGCGGTTGTGCTTACAAATGAAGCCATTAAAAAAATTCCCAGACACCTGCGCCCTGAAGCGCTGGAGAACAGGGACGACACATCGGTAGTCATTCGTGCCGGTGATTCCAGAACTTATAAAGAGTACCGGGTCGGTGGCCAGCTTTATGCCATTCAGGTGATTCCCAAGGCAGGTAAGCCTTACTACCTGATTGCCTCAGATAATGAAGGCAACCCCATTGATCCAACAAAGCGTATCCTGTTAGTGCCTTCATGGACCATTTTTGAGTGGCACTGAGTACGGACAGAACCATAGATATAACCATCCAGGACAGGGACTTCATGTCTGTTTATACCCATTTGACACAACAGGATATCGAGCAACTTCTGATTCGTTATGATTTGGGTGACTTGACATCATTCCAGGGCATTGAAAGCGGCGTTGAGAATACCAATTACTTTCTGGATATTGATGACAAAGGCAATCGCCAGCGCTATGTATTAACGCTCTTTGAGTACCTGCCAGCAGACACGCTGCCATTTTTTATCCATTATACGGATGAGCTTAAAGCGTTCGGCCTGCCTGTGCCCAACCCGATTCGAGATAGGAATGACGTTGCTCTCCAGTCGGTAAAAGACAAACCTGCGCTGATTGTACAATGCTTTGCCGGGCAGCACCCTGACGCCAGAAACCTCACTCTGGACCAATGCCAGCAGATTGGTAAGATGCTGGCAAAAATCCATAAGGCAGGACAAGGTTCCTCCCTTTATCAGGAGAACCAGCGGGGACTTTCCTGGCTTGATGCCCAGCAGAAAAGACTCATTCCATTACTCGACCAGGATGATGCCCGCTTTATGACGGAGCAATGGCAAAACATCTCTAACGCATTGAAAGCGTTTGACAATCTGCCAACCGGGCTGATTCATGGAGACCTGTTTCATAATAATGTACTGTTTGATCAGGGCAGAATTTCAGCCGTGATCGACTTCTATCAGGCCTGTAATGACTGGCTGATCTATGACCTGGCGGTTACTGTAAACGACTGGTGTCTTACTGATACGCTTGAACTGGATAGCCAACGCATAAAAGCACTGACTGAGTCTTATGCAAAGATCCGACCTTTTACTGAGAATGAGCAAAAAGCCTGGCCAATCATGTTGCGGCTGGCCGCCTTCAGATTTTGGGTTTCCCGGCTGATTACTTTCGTATATCCGGAAACTCAGGCAGACAATGAGCAGAAGGAAAACCTTCTGCGTCATTTTCTTGATCCAAATAAATTCAGGGATATGCTGAGAAAACGAACAGAGCTTGCGCTGGCAGAATTAGTCTGATTGGTTGGTATCTATTGAATCAGTATCCGCTTTAAGTTTTTTTAGTTTTGGGGATAGATCATCAATAATCCCTTGCAAGCTAAAATAAGGGGACAACTGTTTCAACTCCAAAGGCTCTCCTGTGATCGGGCAGCTGTTATTTTCCTTAAGCCACCGGGTAATCGATTCTTGGTCAAAGGAATGTCCATAAGGAGTGATAACAGCATGTTCTATTATTTCCAGAGTTATCGGATCAATGATGAATTTGGCAATATCTTTCTCTATGCCTAGCTTTAAAGCATTAATATCCGCCATCAAGTTCATTTTTATCTCTGTAAGGGCTATTATTTTCTCTTTACATTCACGGGCGGTTTGTCCTTTTATAAGTTCAAGTATTTCCGACAATTCCTGTTTTTTGAGTTCCAGGAAACCCTCATCAGCCATCTTTATCATTTTATCCATACACTCTTCAACTTCTGATAATGCTCTTACAGGACTTTTTTGCAACAACATCACAAATTCTGAATAGATTTTATACTTTGGTGAATTTCTTTTAAGATAGATGAATAAACTACCAGCTTTCTCTTTAAAATAATCAATCCTGCCAGCTTTATCTTTAAAATAATCACTCCTGCTCAATCTTTTCAGCATAAAGATTAGCTTTTCAGGAAACGAAAAATTTTCACACACTTTTTCCTTATGGATCTCCTCTATTTTTTCCATTAATGAAATATCATTTAGATCACGAAGAAGTTTCTGAAAATCAGCAGTATCCATGCGCATAGCAATATATTTGATCAGATCGTCATCTTTATGCAAATCAATGCCTTGCCGATCATAAATGGCTCCTGCAAAACTGTTTAATAAATTTCCCTGACCTGTATCCCAATAATTCAGAATTGACAATAGTGCCCAAATCATCTGAACATTAATACTGTTATCAAATTCAAATTTTAATTTCCACTTGGGAGGAGGAAATTGAGTACCAATATCTCTGAATGTTTCGCCGAGGATATAATACAGCCCAGAAGATGTATTAAAATGCCCATTCAGCAACAAATCAAATGCCAGGTAAACAGGAAAAATTTCTTGAAATAATGTTTCATATATTTTTATAGATTCAGGTAATGAGCCAATATATTCATTGTCACTCTCATCAAAACCATTTAACAGTTCTTCTAATATTGGTATAAGTTCTCTAGTATTATAGTGCCTGCATACTAATAACATCAGCTCTATTTTTGATTTATTACTACAATTACTAAATGTGAATAAAATACGAATATTTGAAACAATATGATCAAACAATCTTTTTACACCCTTCACTGAGTCATTTTCTTCCACATGAAACAGAATGCTTTGATCTTCTTTATACCTGTAAACTCCAACATTAGCTTCGATAATTGACTTGAGTTGTGCCTGGCAATCTTCAACAGACTTCAAGCAGCCATCATCCAGCCATGCTTTTATTTGCTCAAGCTCCGCCCTGAACTGGTTAGATGATATGGCAGGTTGTATATGAGTGGTCGTTAAAAATCTCTTCTGTTCGGACTCTGCATGATTTGGTAATGCAATTGTACCAATTAGGACCGCGTGATTATCACAAACAACAATTCTCCGGTTGAGAGACATACAACTTTGTTCAGGTTCTTCATTTTTTCCTGTATCAGAAGATTGTGGGAATTCGACTGAATTATTGTGTGTTGAATAGTAATTGCTTGCTTCCATGTTTGTTCCTCAACAATCATGTTATTTTTCAGCCAACCTCATGAGGTTTAATTTTTTACCGCTTAGCTTTATGAGCTTATAGATCGTAAATTGAGGAAAAAGTTTCACTTGGTTTTTAATTTACTTTTGTAACTATGAAACCCCGTAAAAGCGTTATATTATAACGTCCACCAGTTTATTTGATCTGATCATGTCTTGCCTTAATCCATACAGAGACCATAACCATCTGCACTGTATCAAAGATGCTTTGAATAAAGCCCGTTTGCTTTGCAGGAACCGCAATATTCGCCTGACGCCCCTCAGAGCAAGGGTGTTAGAGCTGGTCTGGCAGAGCCATTGCCCGGTCGGGGCCTATGAAATACTGGCAGAATTGACTCAGGGGGAATCCAAACCCGCCCAGCCCCCCACCGTCTACAGGGCATTGGATTTTCTCCGGGAGCAAGGTCTGGTCCATCGCTTATCATCCATCAATGCCTACATTGGCTGCAGCCATCCGAACACGCCACATAACAGCTGTTTTCTCATCTGTACCCAATGCCGGACCACCATTGAAATTGAACACCCGGCCATTGAAAATTCCCTGAAAGACTGTGCCAATGACCACGGCTTTATTATTGCTGATACCTCAATAGAGTTGGCTGGTTTATGCACCAACTGCAAAACGAATTGAATAATTACACATTATGAATCAACCATTAATAGAGTTGAGTAATATCTGGATGAAGTTCCAGAACAGAGATGTACTGACCGGGATCAATCTGCAGGTGAATCCCGGGGAAATCGTTACTCTGATAGGCCCGAACGGTGCAGGAAAAACCACCCTTGTACGTGTAGCGCTTGGTCTGGAGGAACCCACTTCCGGCCAACGCTCAGTCAGAAAGGGGCTGCGCATTGGCTACATGCCGCAAAAGCTTCATATTGATGACTCCATGCCGCTGACGGTCAACCGGTTCCTGAGGCTGACCGGCTGCCGACTGACAGCCGTTCACGACGTCCTTGGGCGAACCGGTGTTAGTCATGTGCTTCAGTCTCCCCTGCAATCCCTGTCTGGCGGAGAGTTACAAAGGGTCCTGCTGGCCCGGGCACTGTTGCATAAACCACACCTTCTGGTGCTGGATGAACCGGTGCAGGGGGTTGATGTCACCGGACAGAAGGAGCTTTACCAGCTGATCACGGAGATTCGTAACGCGTCCAGAGACCGTGAGCACTGTGCCGTGCTGATGGTATCCCACGACCTCCATCTGGTCATGGCATCCACCGACAAGGTCATTTGTATTAATCAACACGTCTGCTGCTCCGGCCATCCTCACCAGGTTAAGCAACACCCGGCGTACCTTCGCCTGTTTGGTGGTGAGTCGGACGAACTGGCTGTATATACTCACCATCACGACCACCGCCATGGTGTTGATGGGCATATTCTTGAGCCACAAAGCCCTGTATTTGAAGGAAAACAATAATGCCAGATATTCTCTTGTATGCCTTACTGGCAGGCTATGGCGTGGCGCTTCTGGCAGCACCACTGGGCTGCTTTGTGGTCTGGAGGCGCATGGCCTATTTCGGCGATACCCTTTCTCACTCCGCTTTACTGGGTGTTTCACTGGGGCTGATGCTGGATATCAATATCAACCTGGCCGTTATCGCCAGTTCACTGATGATTGCCGCTATCCTGGTCAGTTTCCAGGAAAAACAGCGGATGGCTTCCGACACCCTGCTGGGAATCCTTGCTCACAGTTCGCTATCCATTGGTCTGGTAACCGTTAGTTTTGCGGATAATGTTCGGGTAGATATGATGTCCTATCTGTTCGGTGACCTGCTGGCAACCGGCCCCTCTGACCTTTACTGGATTTACGGAGGGGGTGCCCTGGTTCTGGCGACACTGGCATGGCTCTGGAAACCGCTGTTATCCATGTCCGTTCATGCCGAGCTGGCCCAGGTGGAAGGCATTCCGGTCAGGAAACTCAGGATGACGCTAACCCTGTTAATGGCTCTGGTGATCGCCGTAGCCATGAAGATTGTCGGTGTCCTGCTGATTACCTCCCTGATGATTATTCCGGCAGCGACCGCCCAGCGATTGGCGCGCACACCAGAGCAAATGGTGATTGTTTCAGCACTGCTTGGCATCCTTGGTGTTTCCGGAGGCTTAACCGCTTCATGGTATCTGGACACACCTGCTGCGCCTTCAGTGGTTGTGGCCAGTTTTTTACTTTTTTTAATAACCCGGTTGATAAAAAGAAAGTAATAATAAAACCTGGGTCCGCGAGTTCACAATACAGAAATCAGCTCGAAAAGCCGACAGTTCAAGGCTTTTCGTGTAAATTCACGGCAAAGCCAGGCAAACTTAAGAATATATCCTCTACAGCAAACACTATGTTTCTCCCCGCAAGAACAGCAAACAACAGTATGGAGGAAAACAGCAGTACCTTATTTGCAGGTAAGGGAACAAGTCATGCAAAGACTGTCAAGGTTTATATAAAGGAACCGTTTAATCTGACACTTCAGTCATTAATAAATCCCGCTATTACCAACAAAATAACACTCCAAAGCTTTCAAATAGGGGATAAAACTGATGTCTCAATTCAGCAATTCCCGACAACCATACGCCTTAAGTCGTATAACATTGTATTATCCA
>NZ_JAHHPM010000251.1 GCF_024606345.1 Endozoicomonas sp. YOMI1 | reverse complement strand
TTGCTGTGTATGGTGCCGGCACCAAGAGTCGAACTCGGGACCCACTGATTACAAGTCAGTTGCTCTACCAACTGAGCTATACCGGCAAGGAACGAGGTGAATAATATTTATGCCGAGTGTGTTTGTCAACTTCCATATGCACTCTGATCTTTATTTTGTATCCAACCATTTGCAAAGCCACTATTTTGCATTGTTATTACCAATGCATAACCCTAATCCACCAGTGGCTCTCACAGTCATAAACCAGCCTTTGTTGCTCGCCCTGCTGTAATAGCCAGTAACTTCAGGACATCTTCCAGCATAATACCGGAAGCAGCTTCTGCCAGCAGACTCTATTGTTAGGTAGAGTGATTGCCATTGATGCATCTGGCTGGGCATTTTGGCCACTTTTTTTCAGGCCAGCAGTTTTTTATGGCGTCCAAATTGAAACAGCGCTGCCAGCACCTTGTTATTAAAAGGCTTATTAACATGCATTTGCTGCAGCCTGAAGTGATAGGTTGTGATTGACTCCTTATCCAGGCAGCTGTTGATATAATTAGCCAGGGCTTTATCGGAAGGATCAAGCGCTGCGATTAACGCCTTTTTTTCAATATCACCCAGTTTATCTCCTTTATGTAACAGGCTCATAATGGTGACTGGCCTCAATTGCAAAGGCGATGGTTGAGGTTCGGCCCAGACAAATCCCAATGGCCCACTTTCATAGCTTTTTGTCTTTATTATTTTGTCAATGTAAGAGAGTGCCTCTGGATAGCGGCTTTCCCTGACAAAGTCTGACAATTTTTTAAGGACTTCAATATCGGCTCCTTTCCTTTCTATGCGCAGCTTGCAGGAAAAGGCCAGGGCCTTTAAAGCCTCAAGCGGCCCTCCCATATCCTGGGCCACTGGCGTATGTCCATAGGGAAGGAGAGAAAGATGGGGTTGGCCATTTTGCAACAGGGTCGTGGTCAGATTGGCACCTTCACTTAACACCGGGAGCCGGGAGCTTTGCACCAGTTTATTGAAACTTTGCCTTGGCAGACTGGGCATAAGACACAGTAACAATTGGCCCTTGCCTGCAGCCATCAGAGAGGCCCGGTCTTGTTGGTCCCGAAAGTCAATCAGTGTGAAGCCTGTGGTTCTCGCGATTTCGTATAACGCACTCTTGCCATCTTCATCCGTGAAAGCACTGACCGTGGTGGTCACCACCACTGGGAGGGCATCCGTTACCTGCTCCTGATTTATTTTAATAGCGCTAAGCCAATTGGTTAATATCGTTGTTTTATCATGGCGCAGATCGCCATGATGCAAACCATAAACTACAGCGGTTTGTATTTTCCCTTTAGTGGATAAATCACAAAGTTGGTTAATAGCTGAGGTTAATGTTGCTCGATGGCTATCGACGGATTCGGTCGGTATTTTAGTTGCCTGTCGTTGCAGATCATCACTGGGGATGATGGAGTTTGCCGGTAGATGCAAAGGGGTGATATTACAATCAGGCATTAAACTGATGTCGTTTATGGAAGCGGCGGTTAATTTATCGGTGAAAGTGGATTTCAAAAATTTAAATAGCAGTGACCACAGGGAGTTGCCGTTATTTTTATCATTCCTTTCAAACGATGTACCGGTATCCAGATACATCGATTCACATTTAGAGTGAAAACGATAGGGTTTTAAACTAATACAGGACTCCTGTACATGCCCTAATTGCTGGTACATTACTTTGGCTCCGAAAAATGAGAGGGTAACGGCAGCATTGATTTTATTCTCCCCTCGGAGGTGACAGGTGGAAATGATAACCCTGGTACTCTTTATATAAATTTCCTGGGTACCCGGTTTAATCTTTATGCCTGGCAGTAAGTAAGCCAGCTTGGATAACGCCACACGCTGTTTCTTTATGTATCTTATCTGTTCTTCATGACTGAATTCTTGCCGTGTAATGAAATCACTGTCATCCGGGGGTAACAGTTGTGCATGGATCGTTTTGGTGCCCAAAGCAACAAGGGTTTTAATCAGTCCGACCGATGCCGTGGCATCACCCATAGTCGTGAATTGACCTTTTTTTGCATCTTCAGCCACGGTGCAACGTAGATAAACGCCTATTTCCTGCAATCCGCTTATCAAGGCTTTTACCTGTGACAGATAGTCGGTGGACGATATTCTCCCGGGAAAGCAATTCACGGGCTGATCAGGTAATAAAAACAGGTGCATCCGCGAGGCTTGCTTTTCTACCATGTTTTTTTTGTTGGCAATGTTATCCGCTTCACGCTGCCAGACCTGTTGGAATAGTTTTTTATCAAAATTCTTCACCGGGCAAAAAGGTAGCTTCACTTTCTCCCGGGCATCTCTGATCAGTTTTGCACAGGTACCATTTTCTTTACATTCAAATTCAGAGGCATATTCCATTTTTGTCAGTCGATTTATGAAGAAAGGTTGCTCAAGAAGATATTGTAGAATGTCATCATGGCCACTTTTTATAGCTAACTGAATTAAAGGAACTAAGCATTTTAAAAAAGGATTCTTGGTGGTGAAAGAATCTGGATACTTTTGTAGGAGTAATTTTAAGCAATCCAACTGGCCATACTCTACAGCAAAGTAAAAGTAATAGGGTTTAAATAAAGCGTCAGCGGTTTTTTTATTGCTTAGAATAGCTGCCACGCACTCTGTATGCCCATTTTCTATCGCTAACCGAATAGGGGTATCAAGCCAGGACAACATATGCCTGACAAATTCATAATCAAGCATGGCCATTAAACCGACTGTATTTCCGTATCGAGCTGCCAGCTGAACCGGTGTTGCATGTGATTTGCCGGGAATCTTCAAATCAATTTCCAGTAATGAGGAGCTTGGGTAGTTATCAAGTAAAAAATTCAAACATTTGTTTTGTTTTTCTCTGGCTGCGATATGCAAAGGTCGTTCACCGTTATTATTCGTTGCCCGCAACAGGTTCTGAGCTCGATTAACCAACAGTCGGCATAAGTCATCATGACCGTGTAACACTGCCAGATGCAGGGCGGAATTACCATCTGCATCTTTAATGGCTAAAGACCGGGGGTTATTGGTAATGCATTCTGTTACTTTTTCTTTATCCCCCTGTTTTATCAGGTTTATCAGGGCTTGCCTGTATGAGTTATTCAGATGGTTGCGCTGACACCATAAATCCTCCCTCGAAAGAAATGGCCGTCCAAACATATCCATCAACATTTGATGATACGCCGGCAGATTATTAGATGATTGCAGAAATACTTGGTTATCACAGGATTTGGGGGAAGGGCGACCAGGAATGAAGCGAGCCTGATTCAGTTTTACCATTCTTTTGGTGTGCAAGCTTTCAGATGGCACGGTGTTTTCAGTAGACCGTAATGCTGACATGCCCTGCCCAAGGGGTACCCCTATAGCTGCGCCTATTACGGGATTGTCCTTTTCAGCTGTAACGCTAGTGGTTTTATCCATGCCTCCCGGGTTTGAAGGATTTGTTGACATTCCCCTTATTGGCTGCATTGCTATTTCTCTCCTGAAAATATTGCCAGCATCAGCCAGCTTTTTCTTATTAATACAAAAGGTTTTTTGACAACTGACAGCTTAAAAAGTTCTCATTTCGGGAAGAAGAAATAGGACTCTCATCTATCTTGCATGAATGTTCAGGGTCAGTTCCGACATTTTTCAATCTACGGTCTGGGTCCGAATCATCGTAGTAAACGGTGTAACCCCCGGGGGTATCAAAATCGGTTTCTTTCTGGTGGGGACATTGATACCTCCGGGAACAAACCTCATTTATTCGTTTGGTGCAGATCTGAACTGGAAATTAATGGGGGTAGTCAGTATAGCTAACAGTATTGTTATTTTAAACCTTTCAGTTTATCGGTATGGTTTCAGCTGGCTTGGCAGCAGGCTGCCAATTGAGCCAAAGCGGATATTAGGCCAATCCATGGAGATAGCAACGGGATCAGGCATAAAGCGTTCAAATCTATTTTCCAGGTCTGACGTCGAAATAGCCGTGATTGAAAATGCAGCTCTCACATAGTGCATTATATGACCGGGTAGCCTTTTTGAGATGCATTTCATAGTAAATCAACAAGGAGGTAAGCATGAACGTTGCTCAACACCTATTTATACTAAATACAGATAACTGTCACTCTTGGAAAAATACTGCTTATGAGGAAATTTTTACATTCATAGGCAAGCATGTTCAAGTAGTCGATACAGTCAGGATCACAACGCCTGAAAACTCGTGTGAAACAATCCAAGTGTTGAAGATAATGGCTCGTCAGGCGCAGCATACCCTTTGTAATCAGTTGCAGTATGAAGGTGGCATTGTACAAAACAGACAATACCTCGAATTCAGGTTCTTTCCTAACAGGCTTTTCACATTTGATGAATCCGCTCAGAAAGAGTTTGAAAATAAAAAAGCGCAGAGTCACCCACGAAAGCCGTGTGCATTATGCAATAACGATTCCAGGCTACTGGAGACCCATTTTAAGGGCTTTACCATCATCTCTAATTTCAGACCTTACAGCCCCGAATGCTGGCTGATAAAACCGACAGATCACCTGGATCAGAGTAAAATAGCTGAAAAAAGTTCAGAGCTCTTTGATTTGGCAAAAGTTATGGGATCGGCCTATACCTTTGCCCATAGTGGCTACCGGGGAAATTCACAGCAGCACCTTCACATCCATGCAATGAATGAGAGTTTGCCCCTGCGTAAAGCTCTGGATAACGGACAACTCTCTTTGGATGCTGATCTGCCGGTAATACAGCGTGGTAAAACCACGGTTCGCTGGATGACAGGTGATCAAGCCAATAACACGGCACATTTTTCAGGAATACATATCACGGGTGAGAATCGCGCTGAATTTGAGCATGCCTTTAATAATACTCTGAAATACTTGAGCAACAGCGATGTTTGCGGAGCAGGCGGCTACAACGTGGCCTATTGGGTAGACGATAATAACTCTCTGCACTCCTTCATTTTTCCCAGAAATCAAAATGCCAATGTCAATCCTCAATATGTGCCTGAAAAACAGGGATACGGCATTCTTGAAATGTGTGGATTGTTAATCATGGCTCCGGTGAATGACAAAAAAGTGGGTGACCCGGCAGCAAAGGAACTTGCCTCAATGCAGGAGAGGCCCTACGAGGATTTTGCGGCCAGGGCCAGAAATGAGCTTACCCGACTGACCCCGGAGCAATGGCAAGAATTGGCCAACAAGTTCTGAGCAATGTCCTCTTGATTAAAACCGCAATAAAGTGCTTTTCGGGTGTTCTTTTGAATGTTAGCCACAAACAAAAACAGATCCTTCCTGGATCTGTTTTTTCTACCTACGGACTCTTTTCCAATTGGTTAGGCATCCTGCCTGACTGATGTCCCTGCCCAGCCTTCATCCTGAAAATCCGGACATCCTGTCCACTGGCTCCCTGTCATGGCACATCCCTGATTTGTCAGCCATCTGCCTTCCTGGCTGCTTTGACTGCCTGTCACAACTGACGGCTTCCATACTGAGGCTTTAACGTATGATTTGCAGTCAGGGAATCACCATACTCTGTGTAAGACATTTGCCAGGATGGGAACATTATTTATACATTTTATTTATTAAACCCTGTGACTCAGACACAGGAATCAGACTTTAAGTTCATTAATGATCAAATTCCCGTCATAGTACTTGAGCTGGTCTCATAACAGTGTCGAGTAATCTATGATTATCTTGGTTAATCTGCTTTTTTATTGCCTTATTCAACATAACCTGAAAATATTCACTTTTAGTTAATATTCACCAACCGGAGCCGTTTCCCACAGTAATTGATCAAGCCTTTCTTGATTATCAGGCGATAATTCACCAATGAGATTGTGTTTATGTTTACCGATAGTTTTATAAAGTTCTTTATGTGACAGAAGCAGTTGACGTAATGCTTCAAACCGATATTCAAAAAGCCAGTCATATAAATGAATATCTGAATATCGAACCGAATGATTACCCTGATGGTCTTCCGTATCATCAAAATCAGGTTCTTCATCACTCTCCATTGTTTCAGAATAATCCAGATCTGACTCCATTAACCCAACCCCGGCAAAATCAGTGGTTGCCACATTGTAAACAGCGTCCATATGACGCAGGAAAGAATCTTTGCAAGAGTGCGCAAAATGTTCACACGGCTGGTAGACAAAAGGGCGAAGACTCCAACCCGGAGGATAGATATCTCTGACTTGTACCAACCACCCTTCCAGTTTCTTTTTATTTTGCTCACTCAAGTTGCTGGCAATGATTTCGATGGTGTTATCAATCAGATAAAAAACATCCGAAAAGCTTGTTAACAGTTTCCGGATATCCTTCCCGTGTGTTTCTATTAACCGGTCCGAAACAGCTCCTTTCAGAGCATCAATATTTCCCGGAAAGTGGTATTTATAGGCAGTTTTCAAGACATAAGCACACAATTCCAGCTTGCGATAATAATCTCTACTTCCTGCAAAAACACGGAAACACATGGCAAGCAAGGACTGGCCATCACGATCAGGACGGTTCAGGACCAACCCTGATTTTATAAGGTAAAGAAGGATTTCGCATTCTCGATAGAAGTCATGATAAAACAGGTTCCTGACAAACTCATTAAACGGGAGTATTCCTTCACTGGAGCAGCTATTGATATCCAGCCCATAGCGAGTGAGAAAGTAGAGCTTTTCACTGGTAAGTCGTTGATTTTCGATCATTGCATGAAGCGGACTGTAATGATACCTGTTGTCGGCGTCACTGATACTGGCTCCGGAGCGCAACAGAAGAACTGCCATACCCACCCATGATGATGAACTGAGCGCCTCGGACAGGGCTGTTTTCCTGTCGTCGTTAACTGCGTCAAGGATGTCCGGACTGCCAATGACCTTTTCCAGCAATATTTCCATAAGCTCCGGGGTAGCTCCAACATTGCAGGCAAGGTGTAATGGTGTGTTACCAAAGCAATCGGGAATCAGCGAAGCTCCACGGCTCAAAAGCAATTTCACCACTGTATCAGGATGCACAGGGTAGAGCATTTCCGGCTCCCTGCGATAAATACAGCTCGCTTTACAGAACTGATGCAGTAAGGTTTGCTGCGCCTGGTTGATGGGCTGATTGATATCAACCCCTTCTTTACTCAAGTACCATTGCAGTTGCTCCAGTATATTTGGGTTAAATTCTCGCGGTGGAGAACGCCAGTACACCGTGTCCCTTGGCCCATACACCGAAGCCCGGGTTATGTGCCGGGCTTTTTTCGCATGAATATCAATAGCCCTGTTCTGTAACAACGTATCTAATTCCTGAAGGTCAACATCATCACGAAACAGAATATCGCATTGACAATCAGAGGAACGGATCAGTCGTGTATTGGGGTTTTCGCACACGACCAACTGACGACCATTGAATACCTCCGCACTACGAGGCTGCATGGACAGGTGGTGGCAAACCAGAACGGGTCCAGCAATCGGCATGAACGCCTTGAGCTGTTCAGGAGTGACGGAAGTCATAGTAAATCTTTCAAAGTGCGTTTTTTGTAAATTTCATTCCAAAAAATCCTTTAAAAAACACTGGCTGATTCCCGAATATGGCCAGAAATCCAGTCTGGTATAAAAACGGAAATAATCAAGTTTTGCCTGTTTACTCATTCTGGCTTTTTCCCTGCTAAACACGCCTCTGCAACTGCATTTCAAGTGCTTCCGGCGTTCTATAAGAGCCAGTTGATGGGGCTAATACAGCCGCCAGTTGCTGTTGGGACTGCCGGAAAGACAACGGATGCCAGAGTGAGCTTTATGGTTCGGTGGGCGAACTCTTCAGTCATGGATAGGCGCCATGCAGCAGGGATGATTGTTGGTAGGATGTGGAAAACTGCCCTGAGCCCCGGAGAGGCTTATTGGTCGGGCTGGTGATTCATATCATGATTGGGGGGAGGGGATGGAGAAGAGGTATCAGCATCAGGAGGCAGGGTGATTGGTAACGGACTTTCTGCGTATGCTGAAAACGAACCATTAATTTTTTTGTTTTTTGGAGGCTGGGAACTAGACTGACAGATATTTCAGAAGGGAATATGCAGGAACACAAGCGATTACATGCCGCATGAACGCTAAGTCCGGGACCTTCATTAAGTCAACAAAGGCATAAACATGATACACGATAGCGGTCCAGCATCTCCCACCATCCAGTTACATAATCAATGGTCCCAGGCCACTGATGGCAGCTTCAGTCGAGATCAGCGAACCCTTGGCAAGACGTTAGCTCTCTGGTGCAATCATTCTGTCAACTTGCTGGTTCTGAAAACGAAAGGTGCTGATGCGGCAATGATGCGGGCTGCTGCAACAGATGATGTGCCACTGATCAGGCACCTGCTAAGCGAATATAGTGTGAGTGCGAACCTGCACGGTGGCAGAAAAAACCAGTCTGTGGCATCCAAGGCAGCTGCTCATGGCAATGTAAGTGCATTGGCAACATTACTTGAAAATGGGGCGGAACCCAATGAGGTGTTGACAGGTAAACCTTATCAACCCTACTTCCAATGCTTTAACTCCGGACGGCTTGTTCGTGGCCATCATGCCACCGATAAGCTGACACCAGAAACGGTAAAGATATTGCTGGAACACAACAACATTGACCCAAACACTGTCATACAAGGCATGGACAGCTGGCATTCTATTTATCTAACCCCGGTGGAATTAATAAACAGTAATCTGGCCATCAAAGACAGGGATGAAATCTGCAAATTGCTGGTTAGTCATCCCCAGGCCTCTGTCAACAGACAGACATATTTTCAGCGGCATGCGGCTTTCGCCAGATTCTCCAAAGTGGATTATGACAAGTTAGTCGATAGAAATGGTGTGATCCACGTAAACCTCATTGGGCAGGCTTTGATGTTTGATAACTTCGCCTTGGCCGAACATCTGCTTACAGACCCAGAGCTGGATCCCGGTTTGCCCAGAGACGGGCTGGCAGCAGAAAACCTGCTGATTATCTTTATGGATAGATTTTCAAATAGATGCTTTCACGGATTGTGCAGGAGCTTTGATAATTTTCTCGCTTCTCTGCGGGACAAAATTGTCAGCTCGCCTGCCTTTTTCCGGGAAATTTTCTTAAGTCAAAACCTGCAGACCAAACAACTGTTTCTCGCACTGTTTGCTATTGAGTACCAAGGCAGGAACTCTCCATCCCCCACTGATTTTGCACACCTGGACATAGACGAGCTAGACGATCAAATCTGCGACATATTTCACAGTCAACCCCCCAGTTATGAGCAACTGTTTGCGGAACCACCACCGAATTATGATTCGATGATTACCGGCCGCGGGTTATAGAACTCGCAGGGAATTCAGGAGCAATTGCCTTATAGGGCAGTCTATTCTCGAACAGCCTCCTGGACTCACTGTTCTACTTCATCTCCAAGATATGTTTCGTATAAATGAGATAGAGTGTCGTGAAAACACCAACCACTCCCGGAGGAATGTCCCTGAATAACTTCCTATTTTTGCCACGGAGACACGGAGACACAGAGGAAAAGATTTTTTCTTTACTGGATAACATCGAAAATGTGGAAGTTATTTCAGGACAGTTCCTTAATGTCTACCGTAAGTACCCGATTTAGGTGCGGATTAGTGTATAGAAAGTTAGGTGAAAATTTGTGTGAGATTTTCATCTCCTGCAAATTTGAATCTGTTTGCGGAAAGGTTTCTATCTGTTTCACCATTATTGCCAGAGACTGTTTTGATTGGTAGTTGAGCTTGATAAGCTAAAGTGCTCTCAGCATTATCAATCGTCACATCGTTTTCAGTATGTAAATTGCCTTTTTCCTGGCAACGAGCGTCAACCTGATGAGTACATTCTCGACAAAATATATTTCTTTCAATTAATTCAGCATTTTGATTTATTGCATATGCTGAGATTGTAGTAATTGGGAATCCAGGTAATATACAAGAAAGGAGCCCCCCATACCATGTGACTTGTTTAATTCCCGTTCGAATATCAGAGCTTCTTTGAGCACATACTAAGCAATTATTATTACTAACATCAACAGAACCATTCATACGCAACCTTATAATATCGAATACATAAATTGGAACACATGTAATATGACATTAATAATGTCTTTTGGTTCAAAAAAAAAAATCAATTACCACGCGGCAACAAACTGCGGGGTATGACGTTCGCTCTCTGAGTAGTTAGCCGCAAGCGGTCGGGAATATGGCTTACAGAGATTTAATTATTTCAAACAGACCCCAAACTATTTGATAAAATCAAATAGGTACTTAGTGCCTGTCAGAAAACCCATGAATAATCCAACTCAACAGGCACTTACAAAATTTTTTTGAAAACAAAACAGGCCACTCATGCCAGTC
>NZ_JAHHPM010000250.1 GCF_024606345.1 Endozoicomonas sp. YOMI1 | reverse complement strand
TGCGAGGAATTCCAACGAAGATCCAGCTGTTCAAAATGGCTGCGCAGCTCATATTCAGAAGGTGGAATTGGTATTACTCTTCGATCTGTTCCAAAGCGCAGTCCAGACGCTTCTTGCCAGTACGCTCCAGGTAAGCCTGGAAATCACGTGGCAGACGGCCAGTAGTGGCACCTTCCCACTTAATACGCTCACCAGCTTCGTTCTCGTATTCAAAAGTGTACTTTTGAATATTTCTGCGACGCTTTTGTACAGTCTCTTCCAGTTCCAGATTACCCAGACCCAGATCATTCATGGAAACACCACGGTCAGCCATAAACTGCTTGATGGCCTCAATGCTTTCCTGCTTCTTCTTACGCTTTTCTTCATCTTTGGCACGAGCTTCCTGCTTCTCAGTCAGCACATCGTTCAGACGGGAAATGATACGTTCCAGATCTTCAGCGTGTACATCTTTAAACAGTGAGCGAATACGGGTTTTGCTGCTGAGACGATGCAGAACTTCTTCAAAAATATTCATTTACTCTACGACTCCTTGGTCTTGATAGAACTTCCTACTTAGGAATAAAGATGTTCAATTCGGTGAACTTTATACAGCAAGATTTTTTTAGATGGAAGTACCATTATATAAATTTTAAAAATAATGTGAATCACTGATAGTAAAAACTGTCAGGTTATTAATCCATAATCAAACAGTAATCGACATCAAGCAGGTTGTTTTTTCGATCAAAAGGAATAAGTTGTATAAATCCGATATGGGTCATGCCTTTCAAATCCACCAGGCCGTAGCATCAGGAAAATACCTTTGAGCGATAAACGTCATTTTGACCGATAAAAGCCTATCCACAAAAAGTGGTAGGTGATAGGTTAGTAGCTGAACATCAGTTATCAATCGACGTTTATTTTCGCTTCTTATTCTCACTGCACTGCCAGATTTGAGTGACCGCACCATTTTCGAACGACTCGATTTCTACATCAAACTGCCAGATCCTGTGTATATGCTTCAACAGCTCATCGGTCTCTTTTCCCAATGGTCGACCCTGATGCTGATAGTGACGGAGCGTCAGCATGCGGTCACCTCGAATATTGACATTATAAACCTGAATGTTTGGTTCCCGATTACCCAGGTTATACTGAGCTGCCAGTGACTCACGTATGGCTTTATACCCTGTTTCATCGTGAATACTGTCCACCTCAAGATAAGTTCGTGACCCATCATCCAGAATTGAAAACAATCGTAAATCTCTCATCACTTTGGGTGACAGAAACTGCAGGATAAAGCTTTCATCCTTAAAGTTTTTCATGGCAAAGTGAACGGTATCCAGCCAGTTACTTCCGGCAATATCCGGAAACCACTCCCGGTCTTCATCGGTAGGATTTTCACAAATACGACGAATATCCATAAACATATTGAAGCCAAGGGTGTATGGATTGATGCCACTGTATTGCGGGCTATCAAAAGGCGGCTGATAGATAACACTGGAATGGGAGTGAAGAAACTCCAGCATAAAACCATCGGAAACCTTTCCCTCGTTGTATAGCTCATGAAGAAGGTGGTAATGCCAGAAACAGGCCCACCCCTCATTCATCACCTGAGTCTGCTTCTGAGGGTAGTAGTATTGGGCAATTTTTCTGGCTATTCGCAATAGCTCCCGCTGCCAGGTTTCCAGTAGCGGTGCATTCTTTTCCAGGAAATAAAGCAGGTTTTCTTCCGGATCTTTAGGAAAGCGCTCTTCCTGTTCCAGCTCTTCTTTATCAACCTTTGGAATGGTGGTCCAGATATCGTTCAGTGTCCTCTGGATATACTCCGCTCTCTCTTCCTGCCGGGCCTGTTCCTGCTCAGGGGATAAGGGCCTGGGCCGTTTATATCGATTAACCCCCTGATTCATTAATGCGTGACAGGCGTCGAGTATATCCTCGACCGCCTCAATGCCATACTTCTCTTCACATTCAGCAATATAATGTTTAGCAAATAACAGGTAGTCGATAATGGACTCAGCATCAGTCCAGGTTTGAAACAGATAATTCCCTTTAAAGAATGAGTTATGACCATAGCTGGCATGGGCTAATACCAATGCCTGCATGGTCATCGTATTCTCTTCCATTAAATAAGCAATGCAGGGATTTGAGTTGATCACAATTTCATAGGCCAGCCCCATTCTACCCCGTTGATAGTTTTGCTGGGTATGAAGAAAGTGTTTACCAAAACTCCAGTGGTTATACATTAATGGCATACCTGTTGAGGCATAGGCATCCATCATCTGCTCAGAGCTGATAATCTCAATTTGATTCGGGTAGGTTTCAAGGCGGAAGCGATCAGCAAGACGGGCAAGCTCCCTGTCGTATTCCTGAATCAGCTCAAACGTCCACTCCGGCTCACTGGAAATCAACTGGCTGCTCATGCATTTTCCTTTTTTTCAAACAGTTTACGGAAAACCGGGTAAATATCACTGGGCGATTTAATCTGCTGCATGGCAAAGTGATCTTTAAACTTCTCCGCTACACTATGGTACTCACGCCATAAATTCTGATGGGCTCGGTCGGTGATTTCCACATAACAATAATACTGAACCTTCTGCATGATCTGCTCGGTCAGAATCTTGGTGCAGACACTGGAATCTCCTTCCCAGTTATCACCGTCTGATGCCTGGGCAACATAAATATTCCAGTCCGCCGGGCGGTAACGCTTATTGATCACATCACGGGTCATTTCCAGGGCACTGGAAACAATGGTTCCCCCGGTTTCTCTTGAATAGAAAAAGTCATCCTCATCCACTTCTTTAGCGGCTGTATGATGACGGATAAAGACCACTTCAATCTCTTTATAATTACGCTGCAAAAAAAGGTAGAGCAGAATAAAGAAGCGCTTGGCCATGTCTTTGATGTCCTGAGTCATGGATCCGGACACATCCATCACACAAAACATAACGGCCTTATTACTGGGCGAAGGCACTTTGACCATGTTGTTGTATTTCAGGTCAAAGTCATCAATAAATGGCAGTTTTTTCAGCCTGGCATTAAGCTCTTTTATCCGTTCTCTTAATTCAAAAACTCGTTGCTGATCCGTTTCCTCCGGGCTGACTTCCATTTCCCGGAGTTCTTTTTTCAGTGCCCGTATTTCCCGACGATCACCACCGGATAAGGCAATACGCCGAGCATGGGCTGAACGCAGGGAGCGCACGACATTCAGGCGGTCCGGAGAGCCAGCTGTCGTATACCCTGCCTGTCGGATCTTGAATTCCGTCATATCCTCAAGCTGTTTGCGAACCAGGTTTGGCAGCTCAAGGTTATCGAACATATATTCCAGAAACTCATCATGATTTATCTGGAAGCTGAATTCATCCATCCCTTCGCCGCTGTTTCCAGCTTTGCCTTTACCGCTTCCAGAGCCACCGCCGCCCGATGGGCGCTTAATACGATCACCACTGACAAACTCCTTGTTGCCCGGATGAACCTGCTTATAACGCCCACCCTGACCGTGGCGGAATACCGGCTCAGAAAGATCTTTTCGGGGAATGGTGACTTCGCTGCCAGAAACGACATCAGTAATGGAGCGTTTATTCACAGCATCAGACACTGCTTTCTTGATATGCTTCTTATATCTTTCAAGAAACCGCTGGCGATTGACGGTACTTTTGTTTTTTCCATTCAGCCGTCGATCGATAATAATACTCATGAACACGCTCCTTGTGTGCCCTTTATGACAAACAGGGCGAGAATCCGTTCGCCCTGCCTCTCTACCCCGGTCTGCAATTACTGCGATTTACGCACCCGGATATACCATTCAGCCAGCAACCTGACCTGCTTCTCGGTATACCCTCTCTCTACCATGCGCTTAACAAACTCATTATGTTTGCGCTGATCTTCCTGACTGCCTTTGGCATTAAATGAAATCACCGGAAGCAGGTCTTCCGTATTGGAGAACATTTTCTTCTCAATCACTGTGCGCATCTTTTCGTAGCTGAGCCAGCTCGGGTTTTGCCCATTGTGATTGGCCCGGGCCCTGAGCACGAAATTAACCACTTCGTTACGAAAATCTTTCGGGTTGGCAATACTGGCCGCTTTCTCGATTTTCTCCAGCTCATCATTGATTGCCGAGCGGTCCAGAATATCGCCGGTTTCAGGGTCACGGTACTCCTGATCCTGAATCCAGAAGTCAGCATAGGTAATGTATCTGTCAAAAATGTTCTGTCCATACTCTGAGTAAGACTCAAGATAGGCGGTCTGTATCTCTTTACCCAGGGATTCAATGTATTTGGGCGCCAGGAACTCTTTCACATAGCGCAGATAACGCTCATGCACCTCTTTCGGATACTGCTGCTGCTCAATCTGCTGTTCCAGTACGTAGAGCATGTGAACGGGGTTAGCGGCAATTTCCGTAGGGTCAAAGTTGAATACCTTGGAAAGAATCTTGAAAGCAAAACGGGTAGACAAGCCTTCCATGCCTTCATCAACACCCGCTGAATCCTTGTACTCTTGCAGCGGCTTGGCATTGGGGTCGGTATCTTTCAGGTTTTCGCCATCATAGATCCGCATCTTGGAATAAACATTGGAATTTTCCGGCTCCTTGATCCGCGACAGGACGGTAAACTTAGCCAGCATTTTCAAGGTATCCGGTGCACAGGGGGAATCCTTGAGTGAGCTATTAGCCAGCAGCTTTTCATAAATATGAATTTCTTCCGTCACCCGGGTGCAGTAAGGCACCTTGACGATGTTTACCCGGTCAATAAAGGCTTCATTGGTCTTATTATTCCTGAATGACTGCCACTCGGATTCATTAGAGTGGGCAAGAATAATGCCGTTATAAGGAATTGCGCCCATACCTTCGGTACTGTTGTAGTTACCTTCCTGGGTAGCGGTCAGCAGTGGGTGGAGTACCTTGATGGGTGCCTTGAACATTTCCACAAACTCCATCATGCCCTGATTGGCACGGCACAGTGCGCCAGAGAAGCTGTAGGCATCAGGGTCATCCTGAGAGTATTCTTCCAGCTGTCGTATATCCACCTTACCCACAAGGCTGGATATATCCTGGTTGTTCTCATCGCCGGGTTCCGTCTTGGCAATAGCAACTTGATTCAGAATACTGGGATGCAGCTTCACCACCCTGAACTTGGTGATATCACCGCCAAACTCATTTAACCGCTTAACTGCCCAGGGTGACATGATGCCACCCAGATAACGATTGGGAATGCCATATTCTTTCTCCAGAATGTCGGCATCTTCATCAGGATTAAACAAATTCAGAGGCGACTCAAAAACCGGTGAACCTTTTATCGCGTAGAAAGGGACTTTCTCCATCAACGCCTTCAGCTTTTCTGCCAGAGAAGACTTACCGCCACCCACTGGCCCGAGAAGGTAAAGTATCTGTTTCTTCTCTTCTAACCCCTGGGCAGCGTGCATAAAGTAGGAAACGATCTGCTCAATCGCCTCTTCCATACCATAAAATTCACGGAATGCCGGATAACGCTTAATCAGTTTATTGGAAAATATACGACTGAGCCTTGGGTCCCTCGACGTATCCACCATCTCCGGCTCACCAATGGCCATAAGCATGCGCTCAGCCGCATTGGCATAGGCAGAAGAATCCTTCCTGCACAGCGCCAGATACTCTTCGATGGTCAGCTCTTCCTGCTGGGTTGATTGAAATCTCTGCTGATATGTATTGAAGATGTCCATGCCTTCACCCACCTTTGTCTGCTTGATTTCCTGAAACAACTACCAGGAACGTTTGACCGATAACTCATCTGGAAGCTTATCCTTCTCAAATACGCTATCGGCAGAGTCAGAACTTTGACCACATTTTTTTATAACTTTTATCGAGCAGCTCTGAATGCCAGAAAAGCAGTTCATACTGATCAACAATGCTATAGAAAAAGGTGACATAAAATGCCCGTCAGACAAACCAGAGAACTCGGTGTCATGACCGGCAAAAGCGGGATACAAACATTCAGTCTAAAAAATCTGGCCTACATTGGTGCACTTTTTATAACAACAGTCTTATAACAACGGACTTCCTTGCAGCATGCTGGCAGAGATATTATCCTTCATCGCTTGCAACTTCTGATGGTCTCGCACTAGGAGGCTGTCCGACAGGCATGGCACTATCAAAACATCACTGCTTTTTTAACAGCAAGCTGATAGTGCTTTCTTGCCCCAGATTTTATAATGTGGATTTTTGACTACTTCTGCAACTGTTGAATCATTGCATGGAGGAAACGTGTTGCCTCACCACCCGTTGCTGCGCGGTGATCAAACGACAGTGACAAAGGCAAGGTACGGTGGCTCTCAGGCTTACCATCAACGCTGACTATTTCTTCCCTCAACCTGCCAACACCGATAATACAAACGCTTGGTGGGACAACAACCGGCGTAGCATATTTTCCGGCAAAGACACCAAAGTTACTCAACGTGATAGTTGCGCCCTGAAGTTCTGAGTTTGGCAGACTTCTGTCTTTTACTCCTTCTCTAAGCTTATTGATACTCTCACGTACTTCTTTTTTATTCATTTTTGCGACATCGCGCATCACCGGAACGAATAGCCCTTCTTCACTATCTACCGCCAGTCCCAGGTCAACAGAATCATGAAGCTGCCTGCTCATGGAAACGCCATCAAACCAGGCATTAAGCGCTGGCTCCACGGCACTGGCACTTACAATCGCCTGAATCAGACGAACCGTGATGTCTTCTTTATCCCAGTGATCAATATCCACATCATCAAACAGCGTTACCTGGACGACGGAAGCATGAGATTCTGCCATGGTGCGGGCCATATGCTTACGGACACCCTTTAATGGCTCTGGATTTTCCAGGGGATAGGAAACGGCAGATTGTGCAGCGTTTCCAGGATTGGTTACCGCATCCAGATCCACCTGAAATTGCTCAGCCAGTGATTTAAGTCCACTTTGAACCATTTGAGATGAAGACGATGGTTGCATCTGGCCATCCGCTGGTGAGCCAATAATAAAAGCATCATCGCTATTGGTGTTGGCATCATCACTGGCCAGTTTACCAACTACCGTACCGCTATCTTCCTCATCGGTTACAAACTCGACCAGGGGGGCTCCGGTAAGAATAGTGTCACCAGGTTGACCACAGAGACGGGCAATCACTCCGGTGCAGGGAGCAGGAACTTCAACAACGGCTTTTGCTGTCTCGACAGAGACCATAGGCTGGTCTTCCTTGATACTATCCCCCTCTCCCACGTGCCATTCGACAATATCGGCTTCAGGAATACCTTCCCCTAAATCGGGTAAATTGAAAAAGCGCATGAATGTACCTTTTTATTATAAAAATACTGCCTGCTTTTGGTTTTGCAGTCCTACAGTTCTGGCAGTATTCGCCGCTCAGGGCTATTGAAATAATGATTCCGGTATTAGCAATGATTGCCAGGAGGCTGTCGGACTTAAGACTGTCCTGCTGCGGTTGCGATAAATTGGTCTAAAAATTCCTGTTTCATCGTCAAATAGCCCCGCTATTCTCCTCAGAAGCAGAAATTTTTATCCTCAATTTC
>NZ_JAHHPM010000023.1 GCF_024606345.1 Endozoicomonas sp. YOMI1 | reverse complement strand
ACAGTGGTAAGTGGCGCAGAAATAGAAAAAACTGCCATGCCATTTGGTAAAGATACCCACCAGATAATTGAACCTCGGGTTCTCAGGCGGAGGCTGGATCAGGTCATCGGAAATGGTTTGCCCGGCAATCAGGCCGTACTTGTGCACTTCATCTTCCGGCACTTCCATTACCGCTACAATGTAGTTTTTGCATGGTTTGAACAGGAAAATGACATCACAGTTTATCCCGGGTGAACTATCCTTATCGGTTTGACAATAAAAATGCCATACTGGAGTTCATTGATGTCCCTGCCAGTTGTTGAGAATGCTTCTGCGCTGCAATTTCATGCGTTCGTCCCGGATCAACAGGGTAAAGTTGGCAACGCGTTTAACTATCGTATTGTCCACCCTGTCGATGATTTGGTCATCAAACTGCTTGAAAAGAGACCTGAATGGCAAACCTACGAGCTTTTCAGGGAAGCAGGCAGAAATGACATGGATTCAAACGAGCACTGTCAGGTTACGCTGTTGACCTCCCTGAATATCAGCAGCTTTGGCAGGGGAAATACTGTCACCATTGAGCCTCAACGATATTCCTGGTTTGCCCGGGCGGGGCAGGTATCTGTCAAGGGGCCGGATGGCGAAAGCCAACCAGTGGGGACGTTAATGCTGCTCAATGACCAGAACGTTAAACTGCTCAATGAGGCTGGCAAGACCCATTGGTGGAGCCCTTCTTTCCAGTCCGCCCCGGCAATACCGGATGTAGAAAGGCTGGATGAGTCAATCCATCAATTGCTGGAGATGGTTTCCACCACCGCCCGGCAGCATCATATCTATCAATGGGGAATAAAGGGGTTGCCCGGGCTGGCTGCCGGGATTGTTTCCCCGGTGCCCGGGCAGTGGCCGCTGTTGGAAAGTCTGGCAAAGCCCTATCTGGAGCAATGTGTGTCGAAAGGCGCTGTACTCGGTGATGTCTTCCATGGTCTGATTCAGGTAGTGGATACCCTGGCCAGTCTGCACGTACGGGGAGTGGCCCACGGTGATATCCGCCTGGAAGGACTTCGGGAGGTGTCAGGCTGGCTGGGCCCGGGCCTGCCGGAGCGTTTCAGTGTGGTGGATGTGGCACCGGGACCGGACACGCTGGGCAAAAAACGGTTCATTTTTTACAACAATGCCTGGCAACCGCCAGAGCTGCGCTTTCCCGGCGTTTTTGACAACCCTGAACAACCGTTTGCCCCCTGGCAATATACCTCCGCTACCCGGGAGGGTGATATCTGGTCTTTTGGTGTCATGCTGGCGGTTATTGTTTGTGCCACTCCCGGCGGAGGGGAGTGGTTGAAAGCTAATGAAGGTTTGCAGTTATCGCTATCTGACTATATAAAAACCTGTGGATTGTATGATTGTGCAAAACTGGAGCAGGCGGTAAGCCGGACAACTGGCTTCCTGGCCAATAAAAAGAGCCTGCTGGCGTTGAATCTGCCGTCCAGGCCAATAAACATTTTGCTGGCAGAAGACGATCGGAACAAACTGGCACCGTTGATTCGTCTGATAGATCGCTGCACAGAGGCTGATCCGCAAAAGCGGCCGACGGCAGAAAATGTCAAAGAGCAGTTGAGCCAGTTGGTTATTTCAAGCCACGGGCCATGAGCAGGGCTTCTTTGCAATCCATCTCAATCTCTTTACAACAATAATGCGCTGTTGTTCAGGGAGAACTATGTACGACATTGTTGGAGATATTCACAGCAGGCTGGGGAGCTTAAGGCCCTGCTGCAAAAGATGGGATAGTAGATGCGGAACACGGTTTTAATGATTTCATCGCAGCGGCGGGTAGCACGACCAATCATCTATTCAAAAGCGTAAGGGGTGTGATCCGTGAAGTATGAGCAATGGCTGTAGCTGCGCTGGTGGTATTACCACGATGTTTTTCGTGCGCCAGACGACTTTCGGTTTCTCTTCCAGTTTGGTTTCTCCGTGACAGTCCTTGACAGGTTGCAGCTCATGGATGGTTTGCGGGACTAAGATCTGTCTCATTTCTGTGTCCTGGTGTCTGTATCGGCAGGCTATAGGATAGATGCGATTGACTTGAAAAGATGGGAAAAATTAAGTCTGAAGCTTATCCTCAGTACTGTGATACTATGTTTACGGAATCCCCACAAACCAGTAGTACTTTCATGTTCGGGAATTTAATGAAGTAGAGGTTATCATTTTTCGGTGAATGCTCCCTGCTTTACCGGGTTGTTCAGAGTCACAGCAACCCGTTGTATAGCAATAGAGGTATGCCATGAATGCAGGCTTTATGGAACCAAAGGATCTATTTGGGGTGGTTGCCAGTCCCTGCAGTTTTGACTGATAAAAACTTGAACGTAGTACAGCAGGTAAATCATGAGTCAAGCGCAATCATTTTATGACCGAATGGCAAACACCAGCCTGGTTCTCAGGATTATTATCGGTATTGCCCTGGGTGCTGGTCTGGCGGTTATTTTGCCGGATATGGCGGTGGCAATCTCTTTTCTGGGTTCCCTGTTTGTCGCGGCTTTGAAAGCGGTAGCCCCTGTTCTGGTATTTGTTCTGGTGGCTTCTTCCATTGCCAACCAGAACCAGGGGCAGCACACGAATATGCGGCCGATTGTTTTCCTCTATATTCTTGGCACCCTGGCGGCTTCTTTTGTCGCCGTATCCATGAGTTTTCTCTTTCCGGTGACCTTGACGCTGGTTACCAGCAGCGGTGGAGCCCTGCCTCCGGAAGGTATTATGGAAGTTCTCCATACACTGCTCTTCCAGATCGTACAGAACCCTGTTGAAGCACTGCTGACAGGCAACTTCATTGGTATTCTTGCCTGGGCTATCGGTCTGGGCCTGGCACTGCGTCATGGCAGTGAGTCTACGCGGGTTATGGTGCACGACCTGTCAATGGCGGTTTCTGCTATCGTGCGTTTTGTAATCCAGCTGGCTCCCATCGGTATTTTTGGGTTGGTTGCCAGTACCATTGCACAGACCGGTTTTGGGGTGCTGGCCGGTTACAGCAAGTTACTGGCGGTTCTGATCAGCAGCATGTTGATGATCGGGTTTATCGTTAACCCGTTGATCGTTTGCCTGAAGATTCGTCAGAATCCTTTTCCCCTGGTGCTGCGTTGTATCCGGGAAAGTGGTGTTACCGCCTTCTTTACCCGTAGCTCGGCAGCCAATATTCCGGTGAATATGCAGCTGTGTAAAAGCCTGGACCTCCACGAAGATACCTACTCAGTATCCATTCCCCTGGGGGCTACCATCAATATGGCGGGTGCCGCCATTACTATTACCGTAATGACGCTGGCAGCAGTTCATACACTGGGCATTTCCGTTGACCTGCCAACCGCTTTGATGCTCAGCGTTATTGCCGCTGTTTCTGCCTGTGGTGCTTCCGGTGTGGCCGGTGGTTCATTATTGCTGATTCCGCTGGCCTGTAGCCTGTTTGGTATCTCTAATGATGTTGCCATGCAGGTCGTTGCCGTAGGTTTTATCATTGGCGTGATTCAGGATTCTCTGGAAACGGCGTTGAACAGTTCTACCGATGTCGTCTTTACCGCTGCAGCATGCATAGCGGCTGAACGCAAAGCGGCTGCTCAGGCAGAAGCTCCGTCTGTGAGTGTTTAACCAAATTAATCAACGCGTCATAGTAAACTATATTGCCCGATAGCAAGAGCTGCCTGTTTGAATCAGCGGGTATCGGGCAATGGGGCATGAGCTCTATATGAGGTTAGAAAGTCTGCTCTATCCATTGTTTATTTGCCAGCAAAGGCGCTGCCTGCTTCCAGTGCTTTATAAGTGCATCCGGGGGGCGGCTGATCAGAGTCGCTGGTTCGAGCCGATGGCAGTGTATGGTCAATAGACCAGGGCAGGCTGGCTTTTTCAAGTTCTTTGATTTGCAGCTCAAGGTGAGTTTTAAATAATGGGTCTTTGCTAAAGTCGGGAATGTTGCTGGCTGAATATTTTGTTTCGCCTTTGAGGCAGTCATGTAATGCCCGCCTGGTTACCATTTTCATTCTTGCTTCCCGAATCAGTTCCTCCTTTTTTAGCTGCTGTTGTTCACACTTTTGCTGAGTCTTTGCCATTATGGCTGTTGCTGTTAGCTGGTCTGGCAAGTGCGCCATAGGTGCTTCGGTTGTCTCGCTGCAGTGAAGCAGCGCCTGATGAAATGGTTGATCGGTAGCCCTGTCTGCACCCAGTGATAAAGACTGAAGGTGTCGCATATGCAGTAGTTTCAACAGGTACTCTCCCTTGTGAAGATCAATGTGATAGTTTTCAACGGTATCCATAATCGCCCTGATGTTTTCTCCGGGACAGTCGGTACCACAGGCATGCTCTAAAAATGCATTGATTTCCTGTTCAAGGTTTATTAGCTGGTAGGGAAAGAGTGCTGCATCCAGTGGTGGAAAATACAGGCGGGCTAACTGTTGGTTGAAGTCAGCAAGGTGATCCGGATTGGCTGATAGGTGGTCCGGGTCCCTGATGGCATTTTCAACCAGTGCTTTTGCCTGCACAAAATTGAGGATGTGTTGAGCATCTCTTTGAACATCTGACTGACATTTTTCCCGGACAGTTGACTTGATACGTTGCAGCATTTCTTCTTTGTAATGCAGCTGGTGCCAATACTTGCTTAGTTCTCTTAGTATTTGGTTTTGTTGCCAGTCCTGCCATCCACTCAGCGCCTGTTCTCTGGCTTCTGACATTTTTGTCAGGGTATCTTTACTGATCTGGTGGGCTCGCTGTCTTGCCTCAATTGCCTTTGGACTGTCCTTGGCAAAGGTTCTTTTCATCTGTTCTGAAATGGTTTCAGATAACGATGTCCAGACTTCATCCAATTCGTTATAGCGTCGGGCGACAAAGCAACTGCTGCCAAAAAAGGTAATGATCCCGATACAGGCTGTTGTTAACCACGGGCTACTAAGCAGAAGAACAATTTGAAAGGTATTAACCAACACAATGGCAGCAGTGGCAAGCAGTGATGACAGGCCCAGAATGCCTGCCACCTTTTTCCGCTCTGATGCTAACTCATTGCGAGCGGCAATACTGGATGGATTGGCTTTGGCGTTGTTGATTTTCTCCTGGTATTTATCAAAGCGCATGACCAGCGGATCCAGAAGAAAACCCAAAACACTGCCAACGACACTGGTGCGTCGGCCAATATGATGGGCAAGCCTGACGGTTGTCTCGGGGGCCATGGCGGCGAGACAGTCAGATGTCAGCCCCAGGGTCAGGCTGGGCATCAAATCCCGGGCGCAGCGCAGGTTATTCAACAACCGGAAAATCGCCGGCTTCATATGGCTAAGACAGTGTCTGGCAAGATAGGTGGATAATACATTCTGTGCGACTTTTTTAGCCTTGTTGATCAGGGTATCCAGACTATTGCTTAAAAATATTTCGATTACGGGCAGCCCGGTATGAAACGCGGTAATCATGTCCCGGAGCAGTTGGAATCTTTTGATGACAGTAGCCATTTGCGGATTTTCTAACGGGTTAACATCCAGTGGCTGTGGCTGGTCACCGGAAAACAGTGAAGCCAGGGCATGACCGCGCATACAGATCTCAATGCTTTCAAGCAGGCCTGTTACCGATGTTTCCTGCCCAAGCAGGCTTTTTAGCTGAGGCATCAGGAGTGCAAAATCACCCCACATCACCCGGAAAAACTTTGGATTTTGCTGGGCTACTTTCAGCATTGTACCCAGCGTGTCGGTTATTAGGGAGTGGATTGGATTGTCAGAAGAGAACAGTGACGATATCAGTCCTTTGCCTTCTTTATAGAGAAAGCCCAGTGCATTTGACAGCCCTGATGCTTTTAATCCCTGCATCAGTTCGTCGGCTTTCTGGCAGATATTCCTGCTGGCTTGCGACCCCCAGTTAAATACATCGCCAAAGAGGGTTTTAAACTCTTGATAAGGATCATAATCGAGTAATTTTAAATACCGCTTTCGATACAGCTCGGCAATGCTGTCTTCAATGCTTTCTTCTTCCTCCCGGACAAAATTCAGGTAGCTGAGATAGTATGCATAGGAGTCAGGGTTCAGTGGTCGCAGACCCATGCTTTTTCTTGATCTTGCCAATTGCCAGAGAGCGTCAATATTCTGCTCGAAATGCTCACCGGGCAGTAAGCCGTCAGGCCCATCCTGATCGATCAGGTGAATCAGAAGCCGTTGTTCAGCATACGTCATGTCGTAGTAGCACTGCATCCACTGTAAGCAACTATCGTAGCTGTCATCCTGTTCAGAACGGCTCATCGCATCGATGAATTGTAATGTGGCCAGGTAAAAAGACTTCTCGGGGGTATTGCTGCTTTGTGACAGTATGGTGCGTATACGATCATAAGCGGGTGGCTTTAAAAAAAACCAGTGTGGAAACAGGCCTGATTGGTTTGGGGATGATTGAGTGGCCAGAAAATGGTGAATTAACCGGGCAGCAACTTTCCGCTCTATACAGGCAAGGCGGTCTGTTTCTCCTTTGAGGGGCGGCTTGTTTTTTTCAGGGTTAAGTAATCGAAGATTAAGGATATGTTGTCGTTGATTCATCAAGTCTGTCAGACTGGCTGTAGCCTGGGGCGATTCAAGCTCACGGTTAAGGCGTTTGGCGTGGAGCCAGCCAATCTCATTTTCCAGCTGTGTCGCTATTTCCGGTATAAGATTCTGCCTGGTCAGTCGACTGAGTAAAGCCTGAACACTCTCTGCGGTGTGCGCTTGCTGACCTGTGGTCAGCACCAGTTTAGCTGCCTTTATACTCTTTATGCATCGATACCGTTTTACGTTCAGGCAAACCAGATAACTCAACACTTTCATCACGATTTCAGGTTGTTCCCGGATATAGTGGTTAACTGTCGTCCTCTTGCAGGTATCTGTTGTAACAACCGGCACCCTGACCGGTGGGTGCTGCATAAGCTCGTTAAGAACGGATTGAGCGGATTTTTCCAGGTGATATTTTGCCAGACTCCACATGGCCCCCCTTAAGATAAATTCACGTTCTTTGCACTGGTGGCCAAAATTTCTCAGCCAAGTAGTGGGATTAAGGAGTTTTGGGTCTTTAAGTTGATTCCCCTCGACGTTGTCAAGGGCGGTGGCTAACTGCTTCGAAGATATTCTTCCTTTTTGCACCAGGAAGTCGGCATCCATTTTTGATTCGAGAGAGTACACATTGTATTGATGCTCAAATTTTCTCAGATTCTTCAGCATCGCGAGCTGGAACCTGACATTGTGCCGATCACTTTCAAGGTCGTTGAGGTTTTCTCTCAGGGTTGCCAGGTTGGTCGCCAGGGTGTCCCTGAACCCGGCACGGTTTTGCATACGGGATTTGTGGAGTTGTTCAAAGGTATCCATTGATGTACTGCACAGCTTTTCCAGTCGGCTTTTGAGAATCTCAACGGCGGTTTCAGGGAATAAAATAAGCAGGGCCTGCAAGATGCCGTGTGGGTAGAGAGCAATAAGCAGTTCAGGCTGGCCATCTTTCCCATCGATTGAAATGCTGCTGGGATTGCCATAGGTGTGTGGCGAGAGTTTCACAATGGGCAGTGACTGTTGGTAGATTTCCTGCAGTTCTGGTGGCGTGTGATGTTTCCTGTGGTCGGCGCTATGTTTTTTCAGGGAATGTTCTCTCTCGGAAGCGCCTGCCGTTTTATCGTCATTTTCTTCCGATTCATAGGGTGTGCTGGAACAGTCTTTTTCGGGTTGAACGCTTTTGGATTGAGCTCTGCCAACGGGTTGCCCCCTGCTATTCAGGTCACTGTCGATGGCATCGACATCAATGGGCAACTCAATGTATTGATCGTCCTCATGTTCTTCACTGAACCATGGCATATCAAGATTGATGTGTTTCAGGGCCTCTGAAGGCGTTGGTAAGACGGCATTGGCCAGTTTCTTGATGCCTGACAGAATATACTGCGCCGTAGATTGCCAGTAGGCGCTTTCTGCTTCTAATGGCTCTTTGTCACTATCTTGTTCACCGACGGTCAATGCAACTTGTGCAGTGGGTGCATCCGTCGTGTTTTCATCGACTGAGCTGTTCCGGGGACTGATACTTTCAGTCTCTGAATGCCAGCTGTCCAGTGTACTAGTGCTGTCGCCAGAACTGGTATCAGTATCTGTTGTTGCCGGTTTTCCTGCCTCCTTCTTTTTTAACGACGATGTTTCTCTGTCTGAAGACTCCAGATCGTTACGGGTTGAGTCGGAACAATCGCTGGTCTTACCGAGCTGGACGGGTCGTGTTTGACGATGGTGAATAGGGGTGTTGTTGGAGCCCGGGCATTCACTGATATTTGCCGTTTTAAGATGCTGCCGGGGTGAGTCTGTGTTAGCGGGGGTGTTTAGGGGGAAATACGACGATGCACGTACCGACTGCATTATTTAGCCCTGAACGTTGTAAAAACTTTAACTAACTGTTCAGACCCGATGGGGAGATGATGGTTTCATCTGCTTGTTGTAAATGTTTTGGCAGTTTTTCCTTTGTTATTGGGTTTTTTATTGAGTGCTTAGCTGTTTAGACAGAGATAATCCTTTGCTTCCGGTTTCATCCATTCTTGTTTTCTTTGTCGCACGATCAACTCTTATGAAGAGCCTCCTGGAGACAAAAGGGATGGGAGGGCGTATAATCCTTCGAATTTTGTCTGGCGCATACTGACCGATCACTCCTATGTATAAATTGACACGAAGTGCCCTGTTTTGCCTCTCTGCTGAAACTGCCCATGATTTCGCAATGGAAATGATCGGCGCGGGAGAGCGTCTTGGTCTTACCCGGCTGATAGCACCTGCAGTCCCTGCCAAACCAACGGAAGTGATGGGATTGACCTTTAACAATCCGGTTGGGTTGGCTGCAGGTCTGGATAAAAATGGCGAGTGTATTGATGGCCTGGGCAGTCTTGGGTTTGGCTTTCTTGAGCTGGGAACCGTGACACCGGTTGGCCAGCCCGGAAACCCAAAACCAAGAATGTTCCGTATCCCTGAGAGAGAAGCTTTAATCAACCGCATGGGATTCAATAATCTGGGTGTTGACCAGCTGGTCGCAAACGTTCAAAAAAGCCGCTACCAAGGCGTTATCGGGATTAATATTGGCAAGAACCTGACCACGGCTGTTGAAGATGCCAACCGGGACTATCTCACCTGTCTGCGTAAAGTATACCCTCATGCCGGTTATGTTGCCGTTAACCTGTCTTCTCCCAATACACCGGGGTTAAGAAAACTGCAGTATGGTGATGCCTTGAAAAGCCTGCTTTCAGTGCTGAAGGAAGAGCAGGTGTCACTGGCTAAAGTGCATGGTCGCCGGGTTCCTCTGGCCATCAAAATTGCCCCTGATATGACCGACGATGAAATAGCCGCGGTTGCTGCCGAGTTGGTGTCGTATGAACTGGATGGTGTTATTGCCACTAATACGACACTGGATAGAGATAAGGTCAGTGGGTTTGCGACAGCCGAGGAAGCGGGAGGACTCAGTGGAGCACCGTTGAGTGATAAGTCTACGGCAGTGATTCGACTGCTCGCCAGCGAGCTTTCAGGTAAACTTCCGATTATTGGTGTTGGTGGTGTTATGGATGCACAGACGGCAGCTGATAAGATCCGGGCGGGAGCCAGCCTGGTTCAGATATATTCGGGCTTTATTTATAAGGGGCCGGAGTTGATTCGAGAGGCTGCTGAAGCCGTCTACTCTGTTGATGCATAAAAAAGCGCGTTTATCTTCAAGAAAAACGGGTGATTTCTGAAAGCCCCGGAAGGGGCTTTTTAACAGCGCAATCAGGGCTGGCCGGCCGAATAGGAGTGAGAGAAGTTATACATTCGGTGTAACCCCGAAATTCCCGTCTTTCCTTCCCAGTGATCAACGCGACCTTCTCGCCAGCCACTTAACCACGACTGGCGCAAATCTGTCTCCTGATGGGGGCAGATATCCCTGGAGCGGCCAGACAGGCCCACTTGGTATCCTTTATTAAAGGCTCTATCTGATTTATCCCTTTTGAGTCTTTTCAACATGGTAACTGCCTCTTGCTGATTTGGTTCTTGACGGCCTCCCTGGCGCCTCGGGTTTGGTTCAGAATTACCATACAGCTGACTGCCCCCCAAAAAACAGTATGGGTAAAGAGTCAACTGAAGAAGGTATTCACCCAAGGAAAGTCTACGTTTTAAGTTTTATCCAAATCTGACACTTTTGTTGAGAAAACATTGAGAATTTTTAGTTAATAAAAGCTGTTTTTTAGCTTTTTCAGGAATATGACGTTATGAGTACAACGATGCTGACTCTATTTGCCAGTTGTCCCAGGGGAGTAGAATCCATGCTGGCAGAAGAGCTGAAGGAACTGGGGGCCAGTGAAGTGGCAGAGACCGTTGCCGGAGTCAGCTTTGCCGGTCACCTTGAGCTGGCCTACAAGGCTTGCCTGTGGTCTCGTCTGGCCAGTCGAATTCTGCTGCGCATTGGCGAAGTGGACGCTGCCGATAAGCAGGCGCTGTATCGAGGTGTCCAGACTTTTGACTGGGATGAGCATCTGGATCAGGGGGCCAGTTTTCGGATTGATTTCAATGGTTCGACACCGGATATCACCCATACCCGCTTTGGCTCCCAGTTGGTAAAAGATGCGATTGTTGATCAGCTGCGTGATCGTTATGGCTGGCGCCCATCTGTCGATAACCGCAAGCCGGATCTGCGGGTCAATGTGCATGCCAGAAGCGGCAGGGCATTTATTGCCATTGACCTGTCAGGCCAGAGCCTGCATGAGCGCGGTTATCGCCTGGAAGCCGGTGAAGCACCCTTGAAAGAAAACCTGGCTGCAGCGATTTTGTATCGGGCCCGCTGGCCTGAACTGGCGAAACAGGGCAGCACACTGCTGGATCCTATGTGCGGTTCGGGAACCTTTCTGATTGAAGGTGCCATGATGGCGGCTGATATAGCGCCCGGATTACTGCGGGCACGCTTTGGCTTTGATAAGTGGATGGGGCATATTCCCAAAATCTGGTTGACGGTACTTGAGGAAGCTCGTGCCCGTCGCACGGCTGGCCTGGCTGCGATAAAGACGACTATTGTTGGTTATGAGGGTCTGCCAAAAATTGTCGGGAGAGCCAGGGCAAATATCCAGCGTGCCGGGTTGGGTAAACTGATTACCGTCAGACAACAGGAGCTGGCCAGCCTGAAGGTTGACCCGGACATCCAACCGGGACTGGTGATAGCTAATCCACCCTATGGTGAGCGTATGGGCGATGAGGCCAGCCTGGTTTATCTCTACAAACACCTTGGCGAAAAAATCAAACAGCAGACGCCGGGTTGGCAGGCGGCTATCTTTACCTCTTCACAGCCGCTGGTCAGAAGTCTGGGTATGGGGCCGAAGAAAAGCTATACCCTGTTTAATGGTGCACTTTCCTGCAAGCTGTTTCTCTATGATGTGCGTGAACGACAGGCCGACCAGCCCGCTTCCGGGCAGAGCCTTCAGCACAGTGCGGCTAATACCTTATTCAAGGCCAGCACAGCCGGTGGTGAAATGTTTGCCAATCGCTTGAAGAAGAATCTGAAGCAGTTGGGTAAGTGGGCCAGAAAAGAGAATGTCGACTGCTATCGTCTTTATGATGCTGATATGCCGGAGTATGCCGTTGCCGTGGATCTCTACAGGGACTGGGTTCATGTGCAGGAATACGCGGCACCCAAAAGCATTGATGAGACTAAGGCCCATCAGCGTCTGCTGGAAGCGCTGGAAGTGATTCCCGGCGTACTGGGTATTCCGGACAATCAGGTGGTATTCAAGCGTCGTGAGCGTCAGTCTGGCAAGCGGCAGTACGAAAAGCTTGAGCAGTCCGGTGATATGCTTGAGGTAAAAGAAGGGGAGTGTCGTTTACTGGTGAACTTAAGGGACTATCTGGATACCGGACTGTTTCTGGATCACCGTAAAATGCGCCTGTGCATTGCCCGAGAAGCCGCTGGCAAAGATTTCCTGAACCTGTTCTGCTACACCGGAACGGCAACCGTTCATGCCGCCGTGGCTGGTGCGGCCAGTACCACCAGTGTTGATCTGTCGCATACCTACCTTGGCTGGGCCAGGAAAAATCTGGCGCTCAATGGTCTGGTGGATCGTAAACACCGGCTGGAGCAGGCAGACTGCCTGCAGTGGCTGAAACAGGATACACGAAACTATGATCTGATCTTTATGGATCCCCCCACCTTCTCAAACTCCAGGCGGATGCGCGGGGTATTTGATGTGCAGGAAGCCCATGTTGAGTTGATCGAGCGGGCGATGGCCAGGCTGAAACCCGGTGGGGTGCTCTACTTCTCCAACAACTTCCGACGATTCCAGCTGGCCAAAGAACTGGAGCAGAAGTTCAGTGTTGAGGAGATCACCGCTACTACCATAGACCGGGATTTCCAGCGGAGGCAGGGTATTCATCGTTGCTGGTGTATTCAGCGCTGAGCGCTGAAGATAGCGTCAACAGCGCCTGATCATTTAATTCAGTAATATTTATAGTCCATATTAGTCTTTGTGGTTATAAACCCTCACTCTTATAGTGCATGCTGTTAAGTTATGGATTGATGGGGAAAATAATGAATCTGGAGATGATCAATCAGGATCTGTCGACTCTGAGCCCGCAGGCTATTATCCAGTGGGCTGTCCAGCGCGCTGAAAAACCTGTGCTGACCACGAACTTCGGGCCCCATGAAGCGGCCATTATCCATATGGCCACCCAGGCCAGGCCCGATATCCCGGTGGTCTGGATCGATTCGGGCTATGGTACTGAAGCGACTTACCGCTTTGCTGACCAGCTGATTCAGCGTTTGCAGCTCAATATCCAGATCTTTCACCCGCAATACAGCCGTGGTTTTCGTGATGCGATTTACGGTGGTGTACCGGAGGTTGACACCCCGGAACATGATGAGTTTACCCGTCAGGTAAAACTGGAGCCTTTTGCCCGTGCCATGCAAGCATCAGCACCGGATTACTGGCTGACCGCCATCCGTAAGGATCAGACTGAATTCCGGCAGAAGCTTGATGTGGTCAGTCTGACCAACAATGGCTATTACCGGGTGGCGCCGCTTCTTAACTGGACCGAACTCGATGTTGAAGAGTACCTGGTCACCCACGATCTGCCCATCGAAGAAGATTACTACGACCCGACAAAAGTATACGGACACCGGGAGTGTGGTCTGCACACTTCAGTGGCGGGTTAGTGCTTTACTTTTTACTGCCGCCACGGCAATCCGGCGATGCCGGGGCGGTCTGGTTTCTTGCCTGCCACTCGGCGGGTGTGTATGTGTGTAGCGCCAGCGCATGAATCTGCTCTCGCAGTTCGTCGGCCAACAGTCCGTAAATTATCTGGTGCCGCTTGACCGGCATTTTCCCTTGAAATGCTTCACTGACAATCACTACCTTAAAGTGTGACTCTGATCCCGGTGGCGTGTTGTGCAGATGGCTCTCATTGGTTACATCGATTAAGTCATTCTGTAAGGACTCATTCAGCCTATCGATGATATTTTCTTTCATTCCCATACATCACCTCTTCAGTCCCGGCCCGAACGACAAGGAGTTTGTCTTGGCTGGCAATCTCTTTCTGGCACATTATAAGTAGCTAACCCTGTGAAATCATATATTTCTAATGCCTTGGCCGGGCTTATGGATGATTTTTTTTCATGGTCTATGCTCATACCACCTTATTTGCAGAAGCCTTCTGCTCAGGTGTGCTCAGGCTATACGGCGAAGTTCTCCTTTTACGTGATATTTTTAAAGGTTCAGGTCTTATGGTAAATCCGGATAAAGGTTTTGATGGCAGGACAGTGAAGTCAGCCATAACCGTTCTGTCTGCCGCAGTGATTATTGCGGCCTCTTCAACCATCGCCCATGCGAAAAAGACAGAAGCCTCCGATAAGGACAACGACAATAGTATGCCTCTCTATGCGGTGCTGGCTGATGGAGAGTCCGGGGGCAAGTACAAACAAAAAAGAAGGGTGAATAGCAATCCACAGAACCTCAGTGTGTCCAGGGATTTTAAATTCTATAACCAGGTTGCATCCCTTGACCTTACCGACCCGGTGCAGGCAGAAACCCTTCTGAAGTTTATGGATATCCGGTTGGCAGAGAAGGAGCTGAATGAAGAGGTGGTACTGGTCAGTGACAATGACTCGGAAACCAAAGCGCCGGAAATGACGGTTCCAATTGCTCCGGATAAGCAGGCAATAGTCAACGCAGAACAGGCAGAGCAGCAAAGAGCATTAAAGCCTGAGGTGGCGAATGAGACCGCCGTTGTTCGTCAAATGCCTGCCAGTACAACCATTACCAAAGACTCAAAAGATCAGGAGCCAGCAAAAATTACCAAACCCGAAAAGCTTGATAGGAAGAGAGAACCACAGGGGCCACGTTTAGGGAGTTTACAGAAAGAAAATGACAAGGTTGGTGAAGAAAAATCAGAACTGGGTAAAGATAAGGAGCGGGCAAGAATAGCCCGGGTCAGAGAGTCCCGTCAGTCACGGGAGCAGGCAAAGCAGAAAGCGGAAGAGCCGAGATTGGTAGAAGAGCGGCGCAAAGCAGAAGGGAAAGCCAAAGCAGGAGCAGCAAAGGTTGAAAAGGCAGAAAGAGGGAGAGTTGAAGCCTTTGAAGCCTTAGCTGAACAGAAAAAACGTAAGGAAGAAGGACGGGAGCGCTTCCGTCCGAAGAGAGAAAAAGAACATCTGCTTGCCGAAAAGAAAAAGGAAGAAACTGCCCGGTTAGCGAAGCAGGAAACAGAAAAAGCAGAGCCGCCCAAACCGGCTACCATCAATATTCTACCCAGCCGCCCCGTTGCGTATCAGATTGCAGCAGAACAGGATCCCGGCATCATCAACTTTGATCAGGCCATTACCCGCCGCTTCAGGGTGGCGGGCTCATATCTGGATAAAGGTGAGCACGGCAATAATATCGTCAAGGATCATCGTGGTCGGGAGTTTATGAATGTCATGGCCTTCTGGGATGTACTGGTGGAGCACCGGGAAAACGGTGAGAATTACTACTACGGCAGTATTCAGTTCCCCCTGGGCAGTCGCCATCCAGCCATTATTAAAAGTACGGTACCCGGTGATGAAATCATGCTGGGATGTAAGGCTGGTGAAATCATGGTGTTTAAGGGCTTCGAGACTGAAGGTATTGATTATACCCATGGGCTGGTGGATGCCTATCTTGCCCACTCCATGGTTATGCCAGATGGAACGATCGCTTTTCAGGAGGTGGTACGTCAGCCTTCCTTTAGCTTGGTTAATGTAGAAACCGGCTGTATGCCCCGCGATTTATTTTCCAGGAGTCATGTGGATCCGGAAAGGATGGGGCATGACAAAACCCTCCATGCTTTACCGGTCAGAGAGTAAATGCTTAGCCATCCTTGATCACCATCAGACGGTCGCCTGCTCTTGCCTCGGAATGAATCCAGGCACTGAATGGGCTGCCACCTGCGGAGCGAACAATAATGCACTCCAGTGTTTGTAAATCGCTGTTGACACCGGTAACCGGATAAGTAGCTTCAAAGCCTTCGTTGGATACCAGGGTAATATGTTCGCCAATAGCAACTTCGAAGGGCAGGCGGGTAGATAACTTGATGATGACTTCCGTTGAGCTGAGTGATTCCAGCTCGGTAAGAATACCGGGTACTTCATCCCGGGTAGGCAGTGCCAGGCTTAAATCACCAGTTACCTTAGTCTGACAGGCGAGAATATAGCCTTTTTTGATTTGCTCTGCGGTCAGTAAAGACTGGGCTTTTGCAGGTGCACACCCTGCCGTCACCCGAAGCAGGCAGGAGTGACAGACGCCAGCCCGGCAGGAATAGGGTACCCTGGCATGCTGGCGCAGTAATCCATCCAGAAGGTTCTCGTTCTCACCAATCGGGTAACTGTTGCCCTGAAACTGAACCTTCGGCACGGAAAAACCCCTGACATTTTGCACAGTGAATTTGGTATGCAAGTTTACAACCTGCGATCGATAATACCAGTAATATAGAGTTCTGTTCTTTTTGAGACAACTTTACCCCTAATGCGGTGAATCAATGTTATTAGCTTTTGGCATTGGTATAATCCCTGTCCAATAATAAGATAGGGTTTGCCTGCCGTTAATGATTGTGCAAATGGGCATAACGCTCTCAGCTTATTGCACAGGTTCAAATCGGCAAGGTCGGATTGCGAAATAAAATCGTAGAACAAGGGGTGAAAAACCAATGAGTGTTGTGATTCGGGAAGATGATTTAATTCTGAGTGTGGCGGACGCACTGCAGTTTATTTCCTACTATCATCCCATTGATTTTATTGATGCGGTTTATCAAGCCTACCAGAAAGAAGAGTCCAGGGCGGCGAAAGATGCCATGGCCCAGATTCTGGTTAACTCCAGAATGTGCGCGATGGGCAAGCGGCCTATCTGCCAGGATACCGGTATCGTTATTGTTTTTGTCCGAGTGGGTATGAACGTACGTTTTGATACTGACCGCTCCATTGAAGACCTGATCAACGAAGGTGTTCGCCGGGCCTATACCCATCCGGACAACGTACTCCGTGCTTCGATCCTGGCCGATCCTGCCGGTGCCCGCAAAAACACCAGAGACAACACGCCAGCGGTTATCCATACGACTCTGGTACCGGGAGACACCGTTGAGGTGGAACTGGCTGCCAAAGGTGGTGGCTCTGAAAACAAATCCAAAATGGTCATGCTCAACCCATCCGACAGCATTGTTGAGTGGGTGAAAAAAACCGTACCGACCATGGGTGCCGGCTGGTGTCCTCCGGGCATGTTGGGCATTGGTATTGGTGGCACCGCTGAGAAAGCCATGCTGATGGCCAAAGAAGCCTTGATGGAACCCATCGACATTCATGAACTCCGTGCCCGTGGTCCACAGAACCGGGTGGAAGAACTGCGGCTGGAGATTATGGATGAAGTGAACAAACTGGGCATTGGCGCCCAGGGCCTGGGTGGTCTGACCACCGTACTGGATATCAAGATCAAGGATTACCCAACCCACGCCGCTTCTCTGCCTGTGGCCATGATCCCCAACTGCGCGGCCACCCGCCATGCCCACTTTACCTTGAACGGCAATGGTCCGGTATATCAGAAAGCACCGAATATTGATGCCTATCCGCAAGTCAGCCTGGATATGGGCGAAGGGGTGCGCAAGGTCAATGTAGACAACCTGAGCCATGATGACATCAAAAGCTGGCAGCCGGGTGATACGGTGCTGCTGTCTGGCAAGATTCTCACCGGTCGGGATGCCGCCCATAAACGCATGGTGGATATGATCTCCAAAGGAGAAGAACTGCCGGTTGACCTGAAAGGGCGCTTTATCTATTACGTAGGCCCCGTTGACCCTGTGCGTGATGAAGCCGTTGGCCCGGCTGGACCAACCACCTCAACCCGTATGGACAAGTTTACCCGCACCATGCTGGAGAGCACTGGTCTTGCCGGTATGATCGGTAAGGCAGAGCGCGGCCCGGCAGCCATTGAAGCTATCAGGGATAATGAGTCCGTTTACCTGATCGCCGTCGGTGGTGCCGCTTACTTGGTCTCCCAGGCGGTGAAAAAAGCTGAAGTACTGGCCTTCCCTGAACTGGGAATGGAAGCGATTTACGAATTTGAAGTGGAAGATATGCCGGTGACCGTAGCCGTAGACTGCCGTGGCGAATCGGTACACAACACTGGTCCGCAGATCTGGAAAAAGAAAATCGAGGAGCAGGTGCTGGATATTAAATAAACCAGGCTGTCACCCGCCATACACAGAGCAGAGGGGCGAGCCACTCTAAAGTCAGTGGCCGCCTATACTAATCGAGCTTTTTGATTCCCGTGATTGAGCATAAATATTGGAGCCTCAAGACAAGGCAGGGTAACACGGGGCACCCAAAGAAGAGGGGGCTTAAAACAGTGTTGAGTAATCTTTGATTATCTTGGTTAATCTGCTTTTTTTATTGCTTTATTCAGCGGTTATTACTACCTTGATTCAGTCACTAACAAAAATCAAGTAGGTGACAATAAAAATACTAGGTTTTCTCGTCGGGGTACGTTGCAGCTCGACGATAATCCCTACACAAGAGTGGTGTAGATAAACCCATGTAGTTCTGATTTTCTCAGGTTTTTAGCAACGGTATGTTTATCCTCTTCCTGACACCATAAATGGAATTTAATTTAAGTCCAATTATGCATTAATAATGGGTGCAATTAATGATTAATACTTCTGTCAATCAAAATCCTACGCCACCATTTGGTACGGCAGCTGAACCTGTTTCTGTTAATGAAGAGAATTCTATAAAACACATATCCAAGCCAAATACTCAATCAGGAAAGGAAGTAACGATAGTTTCTGAAGTTAATCCCAATGTTGGCAAACACCAGGTTCAACATGAAGATGTTTTTGGGGTTGATTTAATTCAGCGAATGTGTGATAGGGTAGGTGGTTTGAAACAAGCTGCCTGGGAGGTTTATGAAAAGGTTATTTATCCATATCAGCTGTTAATGCAAGGAGTTCCTGTTACACCTCAAAAGGGAATTATACTCTATGGACCTCCTGGCACTGGAAAATCTTTACTGGCTTCTCGCATTGTGCAAGCAATGGGAGTTAAGGAGATAATACCAGGTTTATTAAATCTGCAGAAGTTCTTGCCAACAACCCCGAGCCGAGCGTAGCTAATCTAAAAAAGATTTTCAAGCCAGCAGAGGACGCTCAAAAATCAGGTGATGGTGTATCAGAGATTTTCACGTTCTGTTTTGATGAAATTGATGCGATGTTAATGCCAGAAAAAGAGTGGGATCTTCCTTCAAAGTCTCAGGAAGCAATCCGGCTTGAGCTACAAAGTATGTTAAGTGGTCCTCAGAGTTATAATAATATCATTGTTATTGGTACAACTAATTTGGAACCTTCCCGGTTTCCTGCAGGAGCAGAAAATCATTTATCCAGCTCTTAAAGCAATCAACCGAGTAACGGGTGCTACTGGACGATATGGAGTCATCGTTGTTAAGGGGGACTCACAAACAGGAAAAACAGCAATATGTCGCCAATTGGTTGAAAGAGCAACAGGGTTTGATAATTTCCAGGTAATTACGGAGGTAAAAAGCGACCTGTCAATCGCTAATATGGCCAGAGCCACCATAGATGCCCTTGAAAACGCAAATAATTACAGAAACTCCCTGATTGTAATTGATGATTTTGATAGCCTGCTGCTTGATAAAAATCCTTGTTGGAGTCCTGATAAAGTATTTAGACTCTGGAGGCGTCTTACCGGTAAAAGTGAAGGGAAAAACATAGCTTTACTAGTTACTACATGCATGGATCTGAATGAGCTTGTGAAGATTTCAACTTTAAAGGAAATTAGAGAATATATTCATTTGCCAGATAAGTTAACTCAGAATGAAATTAACGAACTTATGACGGCCTGGGATGTAGATCAGCAGGCAAAAAAAGATATAAGTCGTATTTTCGCTGAAGGGTGCCCAGTGAAAGAATTTCATAATTTGTTTGAACATTACAAAAATGACCCTCTGGAAGAGGGTGGCTCGGTAACTTGGGATATCGAGGGTATGAAAAGGGATTTTCAGCGAGGCAGGGTGATCTCAGAGCAAAAAAGCATGAGTGCTTTCGGAATTTACTCCTGAAACAAAGATGTCTACAACTTTTTGATTTGTATTGAGAGTGGCAAAGGACAAGCGAGAGCGGGAGCAAGTTTATGAAATATCCGGGTCAGTAAGGGTCTATTTTGTTTAGTCGATAAATTGTGCGGGTGAGTTTTTATTGCCTCCTCTCTATGATATGTGGCAGTCGGGGTCAAGGATTTATCGGGAATTGCTGCTGTGCGGCATGTGCACCTGCCCGTGGCGGCAGCCTACCGTGAGGCTGTCTGAATTAAAACTACCCACCGTTGCTCCGATAACCAGACTATTATTATCGGGAAAAGGAGTCGATGGATGGATGACATAGGTGGCATGGGTGCTGGCATGGATGGCATCAACTGGCTAGCCGCTACTACTTTTATAGAAGATAGTTCCAGCAACCCTCAGGTAGCATCCAAACCTAAGTTCGGACGAATAGTCAGTGCAGCTGAGCCGGTCATCTATATTGCTATTCCCTTACAAGGATATGGCTTGAATTCAGGTGGTTACAAAAAACTAACTCACTACGTGATCAGCGAGCCACTCAATACACCGTTGTTTTTGCGGCAGCAGTGGTTTGTCTGGGCTAACAATCAATTTCAGTGCAAAGGTTATGCCCCCTCTGTTGCCAAAGTCATGGCAGAAAGGGTGTTAACCCAGTGCGGCTCTGATTATCGCTCGGTGAAAATCATGGTAAACACCACGCCATTGAGTCCACAGTCTGCTTTTCGAGGACTGCAGCAGCAAAATTATCAATGGGCAATGGGGCAATTCACTGCCAAAGGCTATCGTCCCGACCGGGCCCATCAAGCCATTGTTAATGCACTGAACACTGCTGGCTCAAACCTTACCGGGTTTCAGCAGTGGGTTTCTGACGCTCCTTATGCTCAAAGTAACAAAAATGCCAACACGCTACGCCCCTGGATGATTCAACAAATTGAGAAAAAAGGCTTTTCCCCGGAGGAAGCGCAGGCAGTAGCGGATGACTTGATCAAAAAGTCCGGTGGTAACGTAGATCATCTGCACCAGTCGGTCGGGAAAATTCGCCCAAGAGGTGTCCCGCACAAACTCACTGCAGAGCAGATGAAGCAGAGGAATCAACAGTCACTCAAAGCATTGGGGTTGTCAGAAGGTGCCAGCCTGACTGATGTAAAAAAAGCCTACCGATTATTGGCACTCAGGCACCATCCTGATAGAAACCCTGAGAACGAAGAGAGTAAAGAGATTTTTCAAACAATCACTGAAGCGAACAGGCACCTGACGGAAGATTCAGATTTGTTCAAAAGTCAACGTTAGCCAAGATGGCTTTAACCCTGTATTACTCTACTGTACCTGAAATGATGGTGAATAAAGATGTGGCAACAGCGAATAGTGAAACAGGCAAGTCAGGAGGCTGCGGAATTAACAGTGCCCAATGGGCAACAGCTCCTGTGGTGCCTGCATCCATGCAGTCGCGGGAAAAAGCCGGATTTGGCCATTTTATTCACACATTAATCCGGATTAATGTAAGTCGATTCCCATAAACTGAAAGCTTGCTCGTCTCGCTTCAAGATTTTGATATGTTGATCCCCCATCCTTTGAAAGATCTCAGCCGGGTGAGCTTGAAGATAGTGTGCTTCATGCATCGCCTTTTCCCACTCAGGCTGGTCTAAACGGGCACCCATATCAAACAGGTCGTTAGCATAGTCAATAACGCAACCAT
>NZ_JAHHPM010000249.1 GCF_024606345.1 Endozoicomonas sp. YOMI1 | reverse complement strand
ACCGCAGATATATTCTTGCCCCTGCGCTGATCAAGCTCTTTAATCCAGTTATTACTGCCCCGGAATACGTTCCGCATTTGACTGAGCCTTCTTAGGCTCACTGGCTGTTGGCCGCAAAAGCACAAACGGCCAGCCTTTTTCGGGAAGCGGGAAGCGGGAAGCGGGAAGCGCTTACTGAAATATCGAAGTTATTAAATGACAGTTCCTAAGTCTTATAAACGTTTATCCCAGAATTCACTCAACAGAAACTATTTTGTTTACGCGCCAGCAAGCAACTATTTTATCCATTAAAAAATACGATAAATATCACTTTTTGGTATCAAAAAGTACGAAATAGCGATTATTATTCTATAATAAAAACAAAATGACAGTTTTTAATGACCTTTGACAACCATGGAAAGATTACTCATTACCCAGCTATTGAACTGGAAAAAGCAGCCAGAGCGCAAACCTCTGCTACTGGATGGTGCCCGCCAGGTGGGTAAGTCTTATCTGATCGAAGAGTGTTTTGGCAAAGACCACTTCCATCGGGTTCTTAAGCTGGACTTTCTGGCTAACCCCAATTTAGCAGGGCTGTTTGAAGCCAGTCTTGATCCACAAGACATACTTCTGAATATTGAGCTGGAACTGGGTGTTGATATTAACGCCAATAATGACCTTCTGTTTTTTGATGAAATTGGCGAGTGTCCTGCTGCGTTAAGTTCGTTGAAGTTCTTTGCTGAGCAGCGCCCGGATCTGTACCTCTGTGCGTCTGGCTCAAATATCGGTCTTCTGAACTCATTTCCGGTTGGCAAGGTAGAGGCGCTGGAGTTGTTCCCAATGTCTTTTGAAGAGTTTGTCATGGCATCGGGGAACGAGAAAATTCTGGCAGCTTTCAGGCGTGGGCTCCAGATTCAGGCCGCTCACCATAAACTGTGGGACTTGCTGCTGGATTATTATTTTGTCGGTGGTATGCCTGAAGCGGTAGAAACCTGGTTTGCTGATGGAGGAAAGTTCAGTGGCATTAATGAGCGTTGTAACCGGATACAAAACATCCACCGGAGTCTGTTATCTGGCTATCTTCGTGACTTTGGTAAATATGGCGGCAAGGTGAATGCACAGCATATAGAAATGGTCTTTCGTAATGTGCCGCTACAGCTGTCGAAAAACCTGGATGCGTCGGTTAAACGTTACCGGTTCAGCGGTGTGATCGACCGTAAACGCAGTTATCTGGATTTAAGCAGCCCGATTGAATGGCTGGAAAAAACCAAATTGGTTTCGCGCTGCTACCCTATTGACTGCGAACCTGAATCTCCCTTGTCTGCCTATCGGAAAGAAAATTTTTTTAAACTGTTCCTGTTCGATATTGGGGTATTGGGACATATGCTGGATATCAGTTATCAGGAGCATCGTCAGCAAAGTTATGAGTATAAAGGTTATCTGGCTGAGAATTTTGTTCAGAATGAGTTAAGAGTCACCGGCTGTTATCCAACCTATTCCTGGGACTTCAGGCAAGCTGAGATCGAGTTTCTTTTTAAAACGAATAATGGAGAGATCATCCCGGTGGAAGTGAAATCCGGTAAGCGCACACGGGCAAAGAGCCTGCAGTCCTATATAGAACGGTACAAACCTGTTCGAGCGATCAAATTAATTGGCTCTGTAGGAGGAACTGAGCAAGCGGGGCAGAACATAACCTGGCCTCTCTATTATGCAGGCAGGTTAAAAACTCTGTAATAACGTGAGCCGTGGGGTTCACTTTTGGGAAGGGAAGATAAAACAGTAAGCCTAAATTCTCCCTCTCAGAAGCACGACAGCTTTCCGCTGAAACCATTACCTTGCTTAAACAAGGTATTGACCCAAAGGAACACCGCGAAGAATAAAGAAGAACCCATCAAGAAGCGGGTAGAAACACACTGGAAGCAGTCACGTAACAAGGTAAATGGTTAGCTTTCTGAACGGCATTTCCCTTAATTAGTACGTAAGTAAATTATAAGGACAGGATCATAAAAGATATTGTTGCTGTATTTTTACCTCCTGAATTCGTATCATCATTCAATCTTTTTTCTCAGACCGTCACTATGCTGGATGTACGTCCCCGTGAGCTGGAGCTTCCCATCGATGAAGCCACGGTTGCCATTAAAACACCACCTCACTCCATAGAAGCGGAGCAGTCCGTGCTCGGAGGACTGATGCTGGATAATCAGGCCCTGGACCGGGTGGTTGATAAGCTGACGTCGGATGACTTTTATAATCCGGGGCACCGTCGTATCTATGCATCCATCAGTACACTGAGTAATGAGAGCAAGCCTTTTGATCCTCTGACGGTCGCCGAGATTCTGGAAAACCGGGGTGAGCTGGATGAGGTGGGCGGGCTGGTTTACCTGGCTGAGCTGGCGGGTAGCGTTCCCAGTGTGGCGAATATTCGCGCCTACGCTGAGATTATCTTTGAGCGTTCCGTGCTGCGCAAGTTGATCAATACCGGCCAGAAGATCGCGGACAGTGCCTATAACCCGGAAGGGAAAGACAGCCAGGCGATTCTGGATGAGGCCGAGCGGCTGGTGTTCAATATTGCCGAAGAACGCCCGAACACCGGTGGCCCAATGGGTGTGCGGGAAATCCTTGAAAACACCGTCAAGAAAATTGATGAGATGTTTAATGCCGGTAACGCCATTACCGGTACCACCACCGGCTTTAAAGATCTGGATGACATGACCTCTGGTCTCCAGCCTTCCGATATGGTTATTGTGGCTGCCCGTCCGTCCATGGGTAAGACCACGTTTGCCATGAACCTGGTGGAAAATGCCCTGCTGAACAGTGACAAGGGGGTCATGGTGTTCAGCCTGGAGATGCCCAGTGAGCAGTTGATGATGCGTATGCTTTCCTCCCTGGGCAGGATCAACCAGTCCAAGGTAAGAAGTGGTCAGCTGGAAGAAGAAGACTGGCCAAAACTGTTGTCGGCGGTTGAGCGGATCAAGGACAAGAAACTGTTTATTGACGATACGGCGGGTATCAGCCCCTCGGAAATGCGCTCACGGGTTCGCCGGGTGGTCCGGGAACATGGTGACCTGGGCCTGATCATGATTGACTACCTGCAGTTGATGCAGATTCCCGGTTTTGGTGAGGGGCGAACCAACGAGATTTCGGAAATTTCCCGATCGTTGAAAGCCATTGCCAAGGAATTCAATGTCCCTGTTATTGCCTTGTCGCAGTTGAACCGCTCTCTTGAGCAACGGCCCAATAAGCGCCCGGTTAACTCCGACCTGCGTGAATCCGGAGCCATCGAGCAGGATGCCGACGTGATCATGTTTATCTACCGGGATGAGGTGTATAACCCGGATACCGAGTACAAGGGGGTTGCGGAAATCATTATCGGTAAGCAGCGTAATGGTCCCATCGGTACTTGCCGACTGGCGTTTATTGGCCAGTTTACCCGCTTTGAGAACCTGGCACCGGATGCTTACCGGTTTGAAGAGGACTGATTTTGTTAACCGCAAAGAGCACGAAGAAAGAAAACGGCATTCCTTTGTGCGCTGTGTGATAAACCTAAACCTGTCCAAAGACTGAAAGAGGTGGCTCATCCAGGGCTGCCAGTTGCTCCCGCAATTCCAGAATATGTTCCGCCCAGTACCGTTCGGTGTTAAACCAGGTGAACGCCATCGGAAAGGCGGGGTCATCCCAGCGCTTTGCCAGCCAGCCACTGTAATTGATCAGTCGCAGGGTACGGAAATATTCCACCAGGTTCAGCTCTGAAGGGCTGAAATCCATAAACTCCGTGTAGCCTTCCAGAATTTCCGCCATTTGCAGGGTTTGCTCTTTGCGGTCTCCGGATAACAGCATCCAGAGATCCTGAATAGCCGGAGCCATACAGGTATCGTCAAAGTCAACAAAGTGTGGAGCATCATTCCGCCAGAGAATATTGCCGCCATGACAATCACCATGGACACGAATGGATTGCCACGTATGCTGTTGAGTCATAAGCTCCAAGCGATGGAGCAGGTCCCGGGCCAGGGTCTGGTAGGCTTCCAGGAGAGAAGCAGGAATAAAGTTGTTTTCCAGCAGATACTCAACATTATCGATGCCGTATCGCTGCAGGCTGATCGCTGGGCGGTGTTGGAAGTTACTGGCCGATCCCAGTTTGTGCATTCGTCCCAGGGTGCGGCCAAGGGTCAGCAGGTTATCCAGATTATCCAGTTCAGGGGCATGGCCGCCCTGACGGGGAAACAGGGCAAACAGAAAGCCTGCAAACTCATGCAGCGTATTGCCTTTTTCGTCAGCCATCGGGGCGACCACCGGTAATTCCATCGCCTTGAGATCCAGGGTGAATTGATGCTCCTCCTGAATCTGATCTTTTGACCAGCGTTCCGGGCGGTAGAATTTTGCAATCAGGGGTTCACCTTCCTCTATGCCTATCTGGTAAACCCGGTTTTCATAGCTGTTCAGGGCCATAATGCGGGCATCACTCAGAAATCCTGTGCTCTCAACGGCGTCCAGTGCCCGGTCAGGCGTCAGCTGGTCGTATGGATGTTGAGCAGGCGTGTTCATGCTGGCCTCCGAAGGAGTCTGAGTTCTGTGGAGGGGATTCTATAACCAATAGTAAAAACTGGCCACATCAGGTATCAGGTGTTCTGGCAACACTCCATATATCGACGCGTTTAACACCACTTTTTTTCAACAGTCTGGTGATTTCATTGACGGTGGCACCGGTGGTCACCACATCGTCCACTAAGGCAACGTGGTTCCACTGCGGTTTGCTGTTTAAAGTGAATGCGTTGCGAATGTTTTTTTGTCGGGCTGTGGCATCCAGGCTTTGTTGCGGCACCGAGTGGATGGTTCTTTTGATCAGTTGTTGTTCAATGTCCAGATCAATGTTCAGGTCTCTGATGTTAAGCAGTTTCTTCAGGGCTTTGGTCAGCAGCAGCGTCTGGTCATAACCTCTTTCCCGCAACCTTTTGCGGTGCAGTGGCACCGGCAGCATGATTTCTGGCCACTGATCATCAAGGTAATAGTCTATCAACCATTCAGCCAGTGATGCAGCCATTGGTTTTATCAATTCCAGTCTGGACTGGTATTTCACCATTTGTAATATCCGGTTGACGGGAAACTGGTACAGGAATGGTGAAAGACAGTGGTCAAATAATGGCGGTTGTTTCAGGCACTGGCCACAAATTCCCGTGTCACTGTCTTGAATGGGCAAGCCGCAGCACGGGCAAAAGCACAACGGGACAGGGCATGTTGCCAGGCATAACTGGCAGAGCGGTTGGGCAAGTGCGGTTAAGCCCCGGCAAAGAATGCATTTGATCTGCACTTGTTGTTTAAAATCAGACCAGTTGTAAACTTTTAAGAATTTCATAGATTGACGGTGGCGGTAATTCCGTTATCATCTTTTGCATCTTTATTGTGAAAATGTCGTTCTACTGATTGGTAATTTCATTTTCATGGTTGTTAACTCAAAGAATGAATAAAACTCAGGTCTGCGTTAACAAGGGTTTTACTTCCAGCGACCGGTGTTTCAGTGAAGCTCTCTCCCAGAGGATGTCATGTCCAGTACCAGTTCAGATCCAGCAGAAAATCTCTCCAGCTCTTTTGGCCACTGCGACTTTGGCCACAGCGTCATTCGCCATGACTGGACGCTGTCGGAAGTAGAAGCACTTTTCCAAAAACCGTTCAATGATCTTATCTTTCAGGCCCAACTGGCTCATAGAGAACATTTTAATCCAAACCAGGTGCAAGTTAGCACATTGTTGTCGATCAAGACGGGCGCCTGTCCAGAGGACTGCAAGTATTGCCCCCAGAGTGGCCACTACAATACCGGTCTGGAAAAAGAAAAATTGATGGAGGTACAGAAGGTGCTGGAGGAAGCCAAGAATGCCAGGGCTTCCGGTGCAACCCGCTTCTGTATGGGGGCCGCCTGGAAAAACCCTCCCGCCAGAGACATGCCTTACATTATTGAGATGATTAAGGGGGTGAAAGCATTGGGGCTTGAATCCTGTATGACCCTGGGCATGCTGAGTGAGGGTCAGGCAACGGCGCTGGCTCAGGCAGGACTGGATTACTACAACCACAACCTTGATACCTCACCAGAGTTCTATGGCAACATCATTACCACCCGAACTTATGCTGACCGCCTGAACACTCTGGCCTTTGTCAGGGAGGCGGGTATGAATGTCTGCAGTGGTGGTATTGTTGGCCTGGGTGAAACCGAGCGCGATCGTGCCGGGATGTTGGTTCAGCTGGCCAATATGCCCAAGCATCCGGAAAGTGTGCCCATCAATATGCTGGTGAAAGTAGCTGGCACACCACTGGCAGACGTTGAGGCGGTGGATGGCATTGATTTTGTCCGCACCATTGCCGTGGCCAAAATTATGATGCCAGCGTCCAACGTTCGTCTGTCTGCCGGGCGTGAGCAGATGAGTGATGAGCTTCAGGCGCTGGCCTTTCTTGCGGGCGCTAACTCCATTTTCCTTGGCGACAAACTGCTGACCACCGCGAACCCTGAAGCGAATAAGGACCGACAGCTGTTTGCCAGGCTCGGCATCAATAAAGGCCATGACTGGGGTGAGCTAGTAGCGCCACAGCAGCCAGAACTCCCTGAACAGCCTGAGCCCTATGAAAAGTGCCCGATCAAAGCGATGTACGACGCTGAAAAAAGCAATGATCATTACTACGATGCAATGGCGAGCCAGTCTGATCGAAACATGGCTGGTCATGGCTGATGAGCTTCAACCTGGAGCAGGATCTTGAGGCCCGCCATGCAGCTGGCCTCTATCGCCGTCGTCAAACGCTGGACTCGCCCCAGGGGCCGGAAGTCATTATCAATGGCCAGCACTGTCTTGCGTTCTGCAGCAATGATTACCTCGGGCTGGCAAACCATCCGGATGTTATAGCGAGCTTTCGACAGGCAGCGGATGACTATGGGCTGGGTGGTGGTGCTTCCCATCTGGTGGTGGGGCACAGCCGGGCACATCACCAGCTGGAAGAACAGCTCGCTGACTTTACCGGCAGAGAGCGTGCGCTGCTGTTTGCCAATGGCTATATGGCCAACCTGGGCGTTATCAGTGCCTTGCTGGGCAAGCAGGATGCGGTATTTCAGGATCGCCTGAATCATGCCTCATTACTGGATGCCGGGCGATTGTCTGGCGCACGGTTCCAGCGTTACCTGCATAATGATGTGGCTAATCTTACTGGCCGACTTCAGAAAACCCGTGCCCGGCGCAAGCTGATCGTAACGGATGGTGTGTTCAGCATGGATGGCGATGTTGCGCCGGTAAAGGCACTGTCGGATCTTGCCGGGCGGCACCAGGCCTGGCTGATGGTGGATGATGCCCACGGTTTTGGTTTTCTGGGGGCAACGGGCGGTGGTGTTGCCGAAGCTTATGGGTTAGACCAGAAGCATCTGCCCGTGCTGGTGGGAACATTGGGCAAAGCGTTTGGAACTTACGGTGCGTTTGTCGCTGGCAGTGACGCTTTGATCGAGACGCTTATTCAGTTTGCCCGGACTTATATCTATACCACGTCCATGCCCCCGGCTGTGGCTTCGGCGACCCTGACCAGCCTGCTACTTTTACAGGAGCAACATTGGCGCCGGGAACATTTGCAGACATTGATTCAGTATTTCAGGTCCGGTTGTGAGCAGCTGGGGCTCTCTCTGATGCCGTCACAAACACCGATACAACCGTTGCTGATTGGTTGTGCAAGACGGGCGATGGCAATGAGTCGCCGGTTGTCTGAGCAGGGGATCTTGGTCACGGCAATCCGTCCTCCGACGGTACCTGAAGGATCTTCCCGATTACGCATTACCTTCAGCGCAACTCATGATTTGCATCATGTCGATCGCCTGTTGGATGCCCTTAAAATGGCGGCACAGTCGGTAGGTGCTGCAGATTTTTCTGATCAACCTGCCACCAAATCTTTATCGATGACAGGAGTGTTGTCCTGATGAGTATCTACCCGATCGTTTTAATCAGTGGCTGGGCCATGCCAGCCGGTGCGATGGAGTCACTGGCGGAAGCCCTGGATGCCGACCATCGCAGGGTTTCCATTGTTGAGTTGCCTGGCCTGGTTCGTGAGTCACAAGCAAACAAAATAAGCCATGACTGGAACTCATTACTGGCTTATCTGGATCACCAGCTGTTTGAAAAGCCTGCCGTGCTGGTGGGATGGTCTCTTGGCGGAATGTTGGCAACGCTGTATGCCAGCCGGTATCCGGATAATGTGGCAGCTGTCGTTAACCTGGGGGCTAATGCCTGTTTTGTGCAGAATGACAGCTGGCAACAGGCAATGGATCCGACGCTGTTTGCCAGTTTTTATCAAGGCATGTCCCAGTCCCGTGAAAAGACGTTGCAACAGTTTGTTCTGCTCTGCAGCTCTGGCAGTCCACGACGGAAAGAACTATCGAAATCCCTGCAGGCATTACTGTCTGATGCTGACCTTGATCATCAGGCCGAAGACGGCACCTTGTTGAGCCTTCTGGACATACTGGGCAAGAGCGATATTTGTTCCGCATTTGGTGATATTCGCTGCCCGGTGACACATCTTTTTGGCAAAGAAGATGCCCTTGTTCCGGTGGGGGCAGCTAATGCCATTAAGCAAGGTTTTCCAAAACATCGGGTTCAGGTTCTGGATGGTGGGCATTGTTTCTTTATGGATGATCCCGGGCCGGTTATCAGTGAGGTACGGAGACTGTCCAGCGGGGAGGGTATCGTCGCAACATGAGCCCACCCCCTGTCCAACATGAGGTTGCAGGTGTCAGAGCGGATCTTCAACCTGCCTCCTCTGCCAGCAGCGTGACAACAGACCTCGCAAACGCTCGGGTAAAGCAGCGTATCGCTGACAATTTCAGCCGGGCCGCTGACAGTTATGATCAGGCGGCCATATTACAGAAGCGGGTCGCTGCCCGGACGATGCTGGGATTACCGGCCCAGCTCAGATCAGAACAGCCTGGATCCGAAGGGTTGCAGATTTCCCACCGTATTCTTGACCTGGGTACCGGAACCGGTTTGCACTCACTGACGCTGGCTGAGCGATATGACAATGCCGTGGTTATCGGTATGGATCTGGCCATGGGTATGCTGCAATTTGCCCGGCACCATACCAGCCACCCCCGGATTGACTGGTGCTCTGGTGATATTGAGTCCATGCCATTGCAGTCCGGTGCTGTCGATCTGATCTATTCCAGTCTGGCTATTCAATGGTGCAACTTTGAGCAGGTGCTTGGCGAGGTCAGCAGAGTACTGAAGCCTGGTGGGGCTTTTGTTTTTTCTACCCTGGCTGAAGGCAGCCTGAAAGAGCTGGATAGTGCATGGTGTCTGGCGGGAGAAAAGGATCGGGTTAACCGCTTTGACAGCTTTGACACTCAGAAACAGCGTTTGAACGCCAGTGATCTGGTTCGCCAGGCTTTCTCACTCAAGCCTGAAACACTGTTCTATTCGAACGTGATCACGCTGTTGCGCAGTTTGAAGGCTCTGGGGGTAAACACCGTATTGGCGGATAAAGGTGGCCTGGTGACCCGACGAAAGCTTGCAGCGTTGCAACAGGCTTATGAAAAAATACGACAGCCTGAAGGGTTGCCTTTGACCTATCAGGTCATCTACGGCGTCTTGCAGAAGCCATATTGAGAGCATTGGAAAATGGGGAACACTTATTTTGTCACCGGTACGGATACGGGTGCCGGGAAAACCGTCGTCACCTGTGGGCTGCTTGAGGCGGCTCGCTTAAAAGGGTTAACGACTCTGGCCTTAAAACCGGTTTCTGCAGGATGTCAGCAAACGGAAAACGGCCTAAGAAATGACGATGCATTGGCATTGATGGAGGCCATGACGCTCTCTCTACCTTACGAACAGGTAAACCCTCTGGCTCTGGCGCCTGCCATTGCACCCCATATTGCGGCACAGGAAGCCGGTGTGCGTATGACTCTGGATCGACTGGTGGGTTACAGTCGCGGTGCCTTGATGCGAAAGAATGATCTGGCTCTTATCGAAGGGGCTGGAGGCTGGCGGGTGCCCCTGAACTCACGGGAGATGATCAGCGGGCTGGCGAAAGCGTTGAATACCCCTGTCATTCTGGTGGTCGGCATGAAGCTCGGTTGTATCAGCCATGCTTTGCTTACTGTGGAAGCTATTCTCCGTGATGGTGTCAGGCTGGCAGGCTGGGTGGCGAATCAGATGAATCCTGATATGAGCCGATATGATGAAAACCTGGAGACCCTGAAAAGCATGATTCATGTCCCTTGTCTTGGCGTGGTGCCCTTTCTTGAGGATACCAGTGCCAGTCAGATTGCCGGGTATCTGGATATTTCACCACTGGTTTGATTTAAGCCTTTACACTTGTCTACCAAGTATTCACCCACAATAACTTTACCGACATGTATTGACATTTATTCTATCTAAACGTAAGTTTCAAACAATCGTTTGAAATAGTGCTACACTCATCTTTATCCATAAGTAAAAGAATATCGAGGATGCATCATGCCAGAATATAAAGCCCCCTTGCGAGATATCCGCTTCGTCCGTAATGAAGTTCTGGGCTACGAACAACATTACGCGAACCTCCCTGAAGGCCAGGATGCCACTCCGGATATGGTGGACGCTATCCTGGAGGAAGGTGCCAAATTCTGTGAACAGGTACTTTCACCGCTGAATCGTGTCGGTGATGAGGAAGGTTGTACCTGGACAGCAGAGGGCGTTAAAACCCCAACCGGATTTAAAGAAGCCTATCAGCAGTTTGTTGAAGGTGGCTGGCCTTCACTGTCCAGTGAGGCTGAGCATGGTGGTCAGGGGCTCCCTGCTTCGCTGGGCCTGGTGCTCAGTGAAATGATGGGGGAATCCAACTGGTCCTGGGGGATGTATCCCGGGCTGAGCCATGGCGCAATGAATACTCTGGAAGCCCATGGTACGGATGAGCAGAAAGAAACGTACCTTACCCGCCTGATTTCCGGTGAGTGGACAGGTACGATGTGTCTGACTGAGCCTCACTGCGGTACTGATCTGGGTATGCTGAAAACCAAAGCAGTACCACAGGAAGACGGCACTTATCGTATTACCGGGACTAAAATCTTTATCTCTGCCGGGGAGCACGATATGGCAGAGAATATTGTTCATATCGTTATTGCCCGTCTTCCGGGCGCGCCAGAAGGCACCAAAGGTATTTCCCTGTTTATTGTTCCCCGCCATCGCCCGGATGCTCCAGGTGAAACCAACGGTGTTAGCTGTGGTTCCATTGAGCACAAGATGGGGATTCATGGTAACGCCACCTGTGTGATGAACTTTGACGATGCCACGGGTTATTTGATCGGTGAACCGAATAAAGGTTTGAACCACATGTTCACTTTTATGAACGCTGCCCGTCTGGGCACGGGTATTCAGGGTCTTGCCCATGCAGAAATCGCTTATCAGGGTGCCGTTCGATATGCCCGTGACCGCCTGCAAATGCGTTCTCTCTCCGGTCCGAAGAACCCTGATGGTCCTGCCGACCCGATCATTGTTCACCCTGATGTTCGCCGCATGCTGTTGACCATCAAGGCACTGACGGAAGGTAACCGTGCACTGGTTTACTACGTGGCACAAATGGCCGACCTGGTGAAGAGCCCTGATGAAGAAGTCCGGAAACAGGCAGACCTGGAAATGAGTTTCCTGACGCCTATTGTTAAGGCGTTCATGACCGAGACAGGGTTTGAAGCAGCTAACCACGGTCTGCAATGTTACGGTGGCCATGGCTTTATCAGTGAGTGGGGTATGGAGCAGAATGTTCGTGACTGCCGTATCTCCATGCTCTATGAGGGAACCACGGGTATTCAGGCGCTGGACCTGCTGGGTCGTAAAGTCCTGATGACTCAGGGGGCCACTATGAAGCCCTTCACCAAGGTGGTTCATAAGTTCTGTCAGGCTCAGGCAGAGAATGAAGCGCTCCAGGAGTTTATCAAGCCGTTGACTGCCCTGAATAAGGAATGGGGCGACCTGACCATGCAGATTGGTATGAAAGCCATGCAGAACAGGGAAGAAGTTGGCGCAGCCTCGGTTGACTACCTGATGTACTCCGGTTATGCCTGCCTTGCTTACTTCTGGGCCCGGATGGCACTGACGGCAAAAGAAGCTCTGGCGAATGGTACCACTGAAGAAGGGTTCTATAAGGCTAAAATCCAGACTGCACAGTTCTACTTCCAGCGCCTGTTACCAAGAGCACAGATGCACAAGGCGTGCATTGAGTCTGGTGCCGACAACCTGATGGCCATGAAAGAGGAAGATTTTGGCGACGTTTAACTAGCTGGTTAAACAGGATAGGAAAAAAAAATCTGCAGAATTGCAGCGATCAAGACTAGAAGATATCGCATAAGACGCCTGGGTATCTGGTCAACAATATCGGAACAGCAGGACAGCTTTTACCAATTCCATCTTCTAAACATGAACTGCGCAGCCATTTTGAACAGCTGGATCTCAGTCTTTAGCAGCATTGACTGTTTTGCCAGCTATAAAAATATGGTCTATACAATTGGGTTTGCTTTTATAAGACCTTGGAGCTGAATTCAGCAAATAACGCTGTGTTGATGTCGCATCATGATGAAGAAGAATACCCAAACGATAAAAAGCCTGTTGATTCTTCTTACCGTCTTTTTTTTGTTGTCAGGATTATTGCAGCCTGTTTTTTCTGATGACCCTGATCAACGGCCTTCACTGGCTGCTGTGCATCATGACATGGCGGCCTGCCAGTCAGAAGTATTTAGCCAACATCAGCGGCAAAATGATTTTGCCAACAATCCACAATCATTTGTGCAGCAATCTCCATTGCCTTTGGATGACTGGCGCTGGTTCCTGAAGGGTAAAGACCAGGGTTGGGAAATCACGTTATTTGATAAGTACCCGGAAGAGAATCAGGCCAAACTTTGGTACCAAACCAAAGTAACATTTGGCTTGGCGTTGGGGGTTCTGGGGGTGATCGCTCTGTTGCCAGAAAGTGTTTCCAATTGGGATAAATCGGAAATCAGGCCCATCAAAAAGTGGTGGAGCAATGTAAAGTCAGGGCCTGTATGGGACACCGATAAATGGTACATCAATTATATCGGGCATCCTTATTTTGGTGGTGTGTACTACGTTATGGCTCGTTCATCGGGCTATAACCAGTGGAACTCGTTTGTTTATTCATTTTTGATGTCCACATTCCTGTATGAATATGGCATTGAGGCGACATGTGAGCCGCCAGCCATTCAAGACATCATTGTCACTCCTCTCGGCGGGTGGCTATACGGGGAATGGGCTTATCAGAAAAAACTGAAAATTCTGGCCAATGACAGTGAGGTGATGGGCTCTAAAATGTTAGGTTCTACCGCACTGTTTTTGCTGGACCCGGTTGGAAAAATCAGTCAATGGATCAGTGGTGATAGTGACGACGGGATAATACAAAATTTATCCATTCGTTTAAGCGTTATGCCACCGGCTTCCAGTTTTTCCCCTTACCGGAAAATGTTGCCCGACGTTGATGATCGTTACATCGGCGTGGAGGTTTTCTTTAATTTCTAAACACGACAATTAAAAACAAAGAAGCACAGTCTTTTGCTGAAAAACAGGTACTCTTCAGGTAACATAGCGTCTCGGAACTCAACAGCCTGTGTGACTGAAAGCTGTCCTGGTGTGGTTGCGATAAATGGGTCTCCCGCTTCTTCGTCAAGTAGCCCCGCTATTCTCTTCAGAAGCAGACATTTTTATTACCATTTCTCAACACCATTATGGATGCTCAAATCTGACAGGTTGCCTGTAACAGCTATGAGCCTCTTTGGGTCTTTCTGCGTATAACTCAATGACATCATGGCTGTATTCCAATAGTAAGAAAAAGATTCCAGGAGTGGAGAGTAATGGCCGAGTACAAAGCCCCCCTTCGCGACATGCGCTTCGTAATGTACGACGTATTCAACGTAACTGAGCAGTGGGCTCAGTGGCCTTCTGTCAGTGAAACGGTAGATCAGGAAACTGCAGACGCGATTCTGGAAGAAGCAGCCAAACTGGCTTCCCGTACCATTGCCCCTTTGAACCGCTCGGGAGACGAAGAAGGGTGTAAATGGGATAGCGGTCAGGTTACTACGCCGGAAGGTTATAAAGAGGCCTACAAACTGTTTGCTGAAGGTGGTTGGAGCGGGCTGGGTGGTAACCCCGTTTATGGTGGTATGGGGATGCCCAAGGTACTGGCTGCCCAATTTGATGAAATGGTCTGCAGTGCCAGCCTGGCATTCACTCTCTATCCCAGCCTGGGTTCCGGTGCCTGTCTGGCTATTGATGCCCACGCCTCCGACGCGTTAAAAGAAGCGTACCTGCCGCAAATGTATTCCGGTGAGTGGGCGGGTACCATGTGTCTGACGGAACCCCATGCTGGCACTGATCTTGGCATCATGCGTACCAAAGCGGAAGACAATGGCGATGGCAGTTACGCCATCACCGGTACCAAAATCTTTATTACCGGTGGGGAACATGATCTTACCGGGAATATTATCCACCTTGTGTTAGCCAAGCTCCCGGATGCACCTCCCGGGCCTAAAGGTATCTCATTGTTTCTGGTACCTAAGGTATTGGTTAATGAGGACGGGTCTCTGGGTGAAAGAAATGCCCTTGCCTGTGGTTCCATTGAGCACAAGATGGGCATTAACGGCTCTGCCACCTGTGTCATGAATTTTGATGGAGCCAAAGGGTATCTGGTGGGAGAACTGAATAAAGGCCTGAATGCCATGTTCACCATGATGAACTACGAACGCCTGTTTGTGGGGATTCAGGGCCTTGGCAGTAGTGAAATGTCGTACCAGAACGCGCTCGAATATGCTCAGGATCGCATCCAGGGACGTTCCGCCAGTGGCGCTGTGCAAAAAGATAAAGCGGCTGACCCATTAATGGTCCATGGGGATATCCGACGGATGCTGTTGACTATGAAAGCCCTGAATGAAGGCGGTCGGGCTTTCTCCACCTATGTGGCCAGGCAACTGGATATTGCCAAATTCAGTCAGGATGACCATGAAAAAGAAAAGGCTTCAGCCCTGGTGGCGTTGTTGACTCCCGTTGTTAAAGCATTTTTAACCGACGTAGGGCTGGAAAGCTGTGTTGCCGGGCAGCAGGTGTTTGGTGGTCATGGCTTTATTCGTGAGTGGGGCCAGGAACAACTGGTCAGGGATGTTCGTATCACCCAGATTTACGAAGGAACCAACGGTATTCAGGCGCTGGATCTACTCGGACGTAAAATTGCCCTGAGCGGTGCTGCCTACCTTGAAACATTCCTGAGTGAAGTTCGGGCCTCAGTTGACGCTAATGATGAATTTGCTGAAGAGCTACTGGCTGCCGTTGATAAGCTTGAGGAGCTGACCCGCAAAATTCTGACGCAGTCTAAAAATGACCCCAATGTCATTAATTCCGCCTGTGTTGATTACCTGAATGCTTTTGCCTATGTTGCCTATGGCTGGATGTGGTCATTAATGGCGAAAACTGCAGCAAGCAAGCTTGCTGAAGGCAGCGAAGATCAATCCTGGCTTGAAGCCAAGCAGGTGACTGCACGGTATTATTTCAAGCGTTTACTGCCTCGCTTTGAAAGTTCAGCTGCAGCCGCTCTCTCGGGAACTGAGGAACTATTTACCTTATCTCCTGATCAATTCTAATAGAAAGCAAGATCATTCCAGCTGAAACCAAAAAAACCTCGCTTTGCGGGGTTTTTTGGTTTTTGGGGCTTGAATTTTCAGGATCACGGCCAATAAAAATAGAGAAATCCAGGTACTTCGTTGAATGGGTTATTAAGTAGTTAACCAAATGCAATCATATTTTCTGACTAAGTTGTCAGTCACTC
>NZ_JAHHPM010000022.1 GCF_024606345.1 Endozoicomonas sp. YOMI1 | reverse complement strand
CTTCTCAAAAAGTACTGGTAAACCATCGTTCCATAAAGTCACAGGGCTTATATACAAAGCTGATGTACTATGGTGCTTTATATTTGCCAGTACTTTTTGAGCACATACATATTTTTCAATCGTTATCTCAACTTTCATAAATAAGATAATAAACAGCAATCAGCTTATATTAAATTGTTAAAAATCTTCCGGTGTAATCAAAATCTTATGGATTCAGGAAATAGAAAGCCCCGGTTGTTAAGTTCCGGGGCTTTGAAGTGATGGCGATGAATGAATTACAGATGGGTTTCAGCATACGCTGCCAGTGGTGACCTTGGTACACCCTGAAGCTGCATTGAACCTCCATGGGGGAAATGCTTCAGGCGCTCAGTCATATAGGTTAAGCCGGAGCTGGTGGCTGCCAGATAAGGGGTGTCGATCTGGGCCAGGTTGCCAAGGCAGATCACTTTACTGCCGACACCGGCGCGGGTGATGATGGTTTTTATCTGGTGGGGAGTGAGATTCTGGCATTCATCAATGATAATCAGACTCTGTTGGAAACTCCTGCCACGGATGTAATTCAGGGATTTGAAATGCAGCGGTACCCGGTCGAGTATGTACTCCACGCTGCTGTTGGTGGACTCGTCATCATTGTGCAGCGCTTCCAGGTTATCGGTAATGGCGCCCAGCCAGGGTTCCATCTTTTCAGCCTCGGTACCTGGCAGGAAGCCAATATCTTCATCCAACCCCCGGGTTGAACGTGTGGCAATAATTCTCCGGTACTGTTTGGTGGCAATGGTCATTTCAATGGCGGCTGCCAGGGCCAGAATGGTCTTGCCAGAACCGGCGGCACCATTGAGATTAACCAGATCTACATCCGGGTCAAGCAGCAGATTCAGGGCCATGGCCTGATTGATGTTCAATGGTCTCAACCCCCAGGCTTCCTGATGCATCAGGCTCTCTCTGCTGTAGTGTTGAAGGCTTACCTGGTCGTCTGATAGATCAATGACTTTTGCTACAAACCCCTGGTCGTCTAAAAGAAACTTGTTGAGATACAACTCTTCGGCAAACTCGTTTTTATTCAGGGTGTGAATGGTTTTACCATCCAGTTGCTTGGTTTTTACTTCATTTACCCGGTCCCAGAAGTTGCCCTCATAATGGATATATCCTTTGGTCAGTAAGCCAATATCACTGACCAGCTGATCACTGTGATAGTCTTCGGTAAGAATTCCGCAGCCCCTGGCTTTGAGGCGCATATTAATGTCTTTGGTTACCAGTATGAACTGCCGCTCCGAATGGGCTTTCTGATACTGACAGATGTCGTTAATTATCTGGTTATCGTTATTACTGCTGGGGAGTGTGGTGATTTTATCGTCGGCATGACTCATCATGATGGAGAGCGTGCCGGATGTTTCATTGTTGTGGCTTCTCTGGATAGGGACTCCCTGCTCTATCTCCACAGGTGTTGCTGTACCCAGAATGTTATCAATCAGTCGTATGGCCTGACGGCAGTCAGCAGCTATGGTTTGCTTGCCGTTCTTGAGTTTGTCCAGTTCTTCCAGAACTGTGATGGGAATTAGTACCTGATGTTCTTCAAAGTTGAGGATAGAGTTAGGGTCGTGAATAAGGACGTTACTGTCCAGTATGTAGGTGGTTGTTGTGGGTGAGTTTTCTGGCCTGGTTTCCAGGGCATGTCCCATAGGCAGCTCCCTTGTCTGTTTTTGGGTTACTCATAGTTGATTCTTATCGAAAAGATTTAATCCGGCAAGGCTAAATTTCGATGAAGAATAAAAAAAAATTTTTTCCTCCTAAAGGGTTTAAGTTGATGTGTTTTACTCTTATGCTTGAAAGGATATATCGTATTTTTTTATAAAAATTTTACTGTTTTTTTGATTGATATTTCTTTTAATTATTACTGTTCTCTCCCATGCGGTATTTGTCAGCAGGCGAATCGTTAGAGTTCGCCTGCACAGCCATTAATGACGTTTACTGTTTCTGGGATCAACAAGAAGCTGTTCCGGTGGGTAGTCCTTCTTCAGTTTATCCCCCAGCAGCGCTTCAAGATCAGGAATCAGAAACGAATCATCTTCACAGGCAAAGCTGATGCTGGTTCCGCTCGCCCCCGCTCTCCCGGTTCTGCCAATCCTGTGGACGTAGTCATCAGGATCTTCAGGCAAGTTGTAGTTGATAACATGGCTGATTCCGTCAATGTGGATGCCCCGGCCAGCAACATCGGTAGCCACCAGTACTGAAATTTTTCCGGAGCGAAAATTTTCCAGAGTCCTGAGGCGCTTGTTCTGGGGAACCTCGCCAGAGATTTGGTCTGCCTTGATCCCAGCCTTTTGCAGCTGTTCGGTCAGTTTTCGGGTTTGGTCCCTGCGATTGGTGAAAACAATGACTTTTTCCAGCTGATGATGGTTAATCAGGTTTACCAGCAGGGGAAACTTCTGTTCAGATGAGAGAATGTAAACCTTTTGCTCCACCGTGTCGGTGGCAACACTGTCAGGCTCTATCTCAACTTTTACCGGGTTCCAGGTCCACTGTTCTCCAAGCCTTAATACATCATCAGTGAATGTTGCCGAGAATAGCAGCGTCTGACGGTCTCCCGGCCTTGGTGTCATGCGGATAATACGCCGTACCTGCGGGATAAAGCCCATGTCCAGCATGCGATCCGCTTCGTCGATAACCATGACTTCAACAAGATCCAGAAACAGGTCTTTACGCTCACAGTAGTCCAGCAGGCGCCCGGGCGTTGCAACGAGAATATCCACATAATTTTCGCCGATACGTTTACGCTGTTTCTCATAATCCATACCACCCACAACGGTAACAACGTGCAGGGGAAGGTACCGGGTCAGGGCTTCAGCGTCCTTACCAATCTGTAAAGCCAGTTCCCGTGTAGGGGCGATAATGACAGCCCGTGGCTCTCCCAGGTAGCGCGTATCCGGTGCCGGAGTGTCAATTAGCTGCTTGATCGTGCTGATCAGAAATGCTGCCGTTTTACCGGTTCCCGTCTGAGCCTTGCCGATCGCATCCCGACCCGCCAGAGTGCTACCCAGCACCTCTGACTGAATAGGTGTGCAGTACTTGAAGCCCTGGTCAGCGATTGCATGCATCAGCTCGCTGGGCAGCGCAAAATCATGAAAACGGGTCTTTTCGGGGTCAGGAGCTACCTGAAACTGGTCAATATTCCAGTTTTCCTGTGTCGGAGCAGGGCGGCCAGACTTTCGGCTGTTTGTCCGCTTCGGACGCTTTGATGATTTGACGTTGTTTCTGGAATGCGAAGCCTGTTTTTTGCTGCCAGAAAGCGCTTTCTTCCCTTTTTCATGGGAAGCGTCTTTACTCGCGCTTCTTTTCTTAAAAAATCCTAGAAAACCACTCAATGCCTTAATCTCGTTCCTTTCAGTCCTGAACAATGGCTTTACCTATTGGCAGCCGGGTGAGCCAGCTATAAGGATACAATCTTTATCCTGATCGTCGCAGAGATGGGCGAGGAAGAAGTTAGCTGGTTAATACCATGCCCACTTTTCGGTGGGAGTGGGTATGGTAAAGCGTGAGAGAAACTTGAGAGGATCTTCACGGTAAATGATATGGCGTATTATCGCGCCGATTTAAGGGACAAATCAAACGAACTGGACGGATTCGCGCGGATCATGGGAATAGTGTCTTTCCACCAGGCAAATCCGGCGACATAGTGGAAATTGTGACATGGCTGCATGGGACGCAGAGGAATTAATTTGGTCAGGTCAGACTTCCTCAAATTTGCCCCACTCGCCAGGTGGCTCATCCTCCGATCGCTTGCCCAGCCACAGTTGTTCAGACTTGCCTTTCTTAGACACCTGTCTTTTTTTCCTTTCACGCCACTGCTTATCAAGAACCATGACCAGGGCAGGGTCAGGCACTGGTCTTACCGTGAGATGTTTGAACAAAGCGGCGAAAAAGCTGGCTTCTTCAGCAAAATTCTGATTTTTTGTCGCAATAGACTCCGCTTTCACGGGGTCTGGCATGCAGCGATTACCGATAAAGTTAGATATTGGACAAGAACTCATAGTTGTCACCCATCATCTGGCTAAAATTAAATAATAGGTAGATATGCCGTGTTTGGAAGTTAGACATTGGTGGGGTAGGAAGGATTTTATTTTTCTATTTCAATCAGTTGTTTGATCAGGCCGGAAATAGCAGGCGCTCTTTATTAGCCACTGAACGCCCTCTTTCTTGCCGTTATACAAATTCCGCCTTCTAAATATGATAGCGAGCAAGTCATTTTGGACAGCTGGGCAAGG
>NZ_JAHHPM010000248.1 GCF_024606345.1 Endozoicomonas sp. YOMI1 | reverse complement strand
TTTTGAATAGGTTCGAGTAACTATAGATAGGTTTTTGTTAACTGCAACAAGCCCTGTCCGGTGTCCTGCTGGTCTGTAGTGAATCGCTGATATTTACCGATGTAAACGGTAATGCCGTGATATTCCACTGACCAGAAAATTTGTGCTTCAGACTTAAACTTCGACTGATCAGCTATCCTCTGCATCCTTGGAAATAAAGGCTTCTCAGGGTTTCCGTTTAGGCACAAAAAGCTCTTTAAATTTATGCACTAACCCGCTTGTAGCACGTTGCCGGGCGACTGCTTTTGCTTTTTTCTCTTCGGCTGCTTTCGCTTTCCTCACTTCGGCTCCTGTCACATCAGCCTTATTTGCTTTCATTAACTCCCTGACTTTCTGTTTTCCTTCTGGATCATCCCAGCCGAACTTTATGCGATCGAAGGTACGATCATAAGCAGTCATCTTATCATTATCCAGAATGTTGAAATCAGCCTTTCGCTCCAGCAGTTCAGCAACGAGCTTTACCCGACCCTGATGAGCTGCAATGTGGAGGGCTGTTCTCCCTTCATATCCCTGGGCATTGATGTCAGCTTTTGTGTTTTCAATCAGGTCGACAAGGATATCCCGTCGATCTGTCACATCCTCCTGGTGGTGCCAATTGAAGTCCGACACAGCAAAATGGATAGCGGAATTCCCATCTATATGTGGTAAATTAGCGTTAGCGTTTCTCTTCAGCAGCTCACTCACGATATCTTTCTGGTCAGTTAAAGCTGCGTAGTGGAGGGAGGTGTATTTGTATTCTTCATTTTCCCATAGATCGATTTCAGCCCCACGTGATATTAAAGAGTCGACCAGCTTCCATTGCCTATTTTTTGCGGCATACGCAACCATCGTTCTACCTTCAGAGTCACAGGGTTCGCTAACATCAAGTCCGGCGTTGTCCAGGCTCTCCAGCATTTTTGCTGTGTTTTGGCCATTGGACCTGGCGATTTCCAGAACCATCTGGCCACTGTTGGTCCTGGCGTACTTGTCGGCCCCTTTTTCAAGCAGGTGGTTAAAGAGCTCCAGCTGACCATTTTTAGCCGCAAAGTGGAGTGGCGTAAACCCTTCTTCATCGCGAACGTTAACATCAGCCCCGTGCTGAATCAGGGTATCAATGGCATACTTGATGACACTTTGATGGCCAAGCCTGTTGACTAAAATGGTGAGGGGTGTTCTCCCATCCCTGTCCCGATGGTTGACGTCAGCCTGGTTGTCAATCAAGGTATTCATGAAATACTTAACGGTATCCCGCTGACTATTGGCACAATTGAGCAAACAGAGTGGCGTCCTGCCATTGTTGTCCTGGGCGTTGACGTCCGCATTATGCTGAAGCAACTTATCCAGGATTTCCCGCTGGCCAGATTCAGCCACAAGGTGAAGAACCGTCCTCCTCTTATATTTGTCCCTGGCGTTGATGTCTGCCCCATGCTTCATCAGCATGTCTATGATATCCGGCCGACCCAGACGAACCGCCAGGTGGAGTGCTGTTCCATTGTCGCCGATCTGATCGTCAGGATTGGCACCTTTGGCTAATAAAAATTCCACCAGCTCCCAGTTTTGCTTCTTGGCCGCATGTGCAAGCATTGTTCCCCCGCGACCATCACAATCAGCATTAATGTTGAATCCGGCATTTACCATAAAGGGAATCAGGGGCGTAATGGAGCCATTATGGTAGGCACACTCCATAACTGTCATACCAGATTCAGCTATGGCGTTAACATCAGCCTTAGCCTCGTTAACAAGCAGTTCAATGATTCTCTGATTGCCACGTAAAGCTGCAAGATGGAGAGCGGTCTTTTTGAAACTGAGTTTGGGTTTGGCGGTGGCATCTGCCCCTTTTTCAATCAGGGCGCGGATGTCGTCATTCGTCAGATCCTCCAGGTTCTCGGTGTATTTGATTGCTATGTGGAGATCTTTAGTCGCTTTTTTTATGTCTGCTTTTTTTATTTGGCCGGTTCGCCCATGAGCTTTCACCCCGTCATTCGTGACAGACTTTGTTTGGCAATGGGGCTCGGTTTTAGTCTCAACTGCACGATTACAAATAGGAATCTGGCAGGCCAAACTTTGAGATGGATCAATACACGATGAGTGAGCATGGTGAATAAAGGGAGCCGGGGAAACTGATGAGCTGCCGGTTGTAGACTGTGTAGAAGCACCACAGATTTCTTCATTGGTCAATTGCTGATAAGCCCTGTTTACAGGTCCGACTGCTGTGAAAATGTTCATATTGATAATTCCTTTAATAATGCGTTACTTCAGTTTTACCTTCAAGGAGGGTTCTAGACCGATTGGACAAAAAAAAATGATAAAAGTTGCACAGAGCAAAATAATTTCACGCCAGTTAAAACAACAACAGTATTCGACAACTGACTTTTACCAGGTATTTACTTATGGCCACAGTTTATGAGGGGGTTATGAGGGGGTTATGAGGGGGGATGATAGTGACTGCCAGGGAGACACGGACCGCTGTGTAAATTGTTGATAATAGCTAACCAATTGAACGGCATCTCCTGCCTTTGGTGCCGATCGCTTCAGGAAGCTGATACAATCTTTGATGGAAGTAACGTTACGGAGTCACCTTTGTCTCTTGATTAAAACCGCAACGAGCGCAGCATTCGTTGTTATGATCCAAGGATCAAGCTGCCTTTATGCCAGTCCTAAATACGATAACCTCCCTGGAAACAGGGAAATGACTGTATTATTGCGACCAAAAGACCTGCACAGGTCAAGTCTAGCAGGGCTTGTTGCGTTCGTTGCTTTTTATTTCAACTGTCGGTAAC
>NZ_JAHHPM010000247.1 GCF_024606345.1 Endozoicomonas sp. YOMI1 | reverse complement strand
GAATAAGTTCCAACTCTTTTATGGTTGAATGTGATTTATCTGGCTTCCGAGTCCCCGCGTCGAGCTGAGCAGTTACAACAAATCGGTGTTTCCTTCCAGCAACTGGTTTTCAATGAAAACCCTTTTCCCGGTGAGGTCCCTGCTGTGAAAAGGCAATAGCAGGAAAAATACTAAACCGCGATTCTTCCGGGAGCGTAGAAAACCATCGCTGCCTTTTCATAGGAAGTGCCATCGGCGACGGTATCTGCGAGTAAGTTTATCAACCAGGGCTTCCCACTTTTGTGGCAGGTTGGCTGAGTAATTGAATTGAACATTAACGACTTCCTGAATATATGCCCTTAATGTTTCTTCCTCCTCTTTTGCGCTAAGCCGCTTTTTCACGGGGAGTTGATCATATTGAAAGCGCTTGCTTGAGAAATCAAATGGAAATGCACGAGCCTCATAATCAGCAGGACCCCCTGAGTGGAATTTATTGCCTTTACCAACAAGAATGACTTTTAGGGGATCCCCCAGTGTGGAAACGCCATTATCAATGAGGGTTCTGATGTCGTTAACCAGTGGGGTTAAAACTTCATCCCAGTTCTCAACGTTAAATTGATCCGTGTCGACAGGTAATAATTTCCTACCGCGCAATCGTGTGACAGTTATATCAGTACTTCTTATCTCTAATAGGATCGCATTTTGTTCCGCGTATGCTTTAGATGATGGTCCGATGTAAGTTGCTGCTGTGTATTGGGTGCCCTCGAATTCCCAACGAATAACAGCGGGTTTGATTTCATTGGCAGGAATACCTAATTTTTCCAGGTACCTGTGCATCATTAACTCATCATAGAATTGGTGTGAGGCTCCATTACGTGCCAGTACCTGACCATCGCCAATATCATGGAATGACATTGTTACACCATCTGCCACCTGACGCTTAAGTTTTACTGTTTTGACACCCTCTTGAGTAATCAGCTCAATCGGAATATTACCATAGCTATCCTCATATAAGTGATCGTAAGCTTCTTCTGGAATGTCATCTGGATGATCTTTGAGGTTATCTGCCAGAAATCGATCGTAATTTTCCATCGTTGCTTTGACATCATCATCATGAATGTATCTTGGCCATTGTACTTTGGCTTCTGGAATAACTGGAAGATTTGGAGCCGGAGTTTGGAGTTTGGTGATTTTTCTGTCATACAGGCTCTTGGCTGCATAAGCAAGATCAACTGCCAATGAAGGAATAAAGGTTACTACAGATACCACAGCGGCAACAGCATGCCCAAAAAAGCGAGATGTTTTACTGGCAATAGCCTCAGAAATTTTGTTAA
>NZ_JAHHPM010000246.1 GCF_024606345.1 Endozoicomonas sp. YOMI1 | reverse complement strand
TGAATCCCTGATCCTTCACGCCTGCCGTACCGGGGATCTGAAAACGCTGATCATGCTGCTGGTCGATGATGCCAGTCTGGCAAGGCGGACGTACCGCTCGGTCACCGGTCAGCCGGCACACCCGTTAGCTATCGCCATTGATTGCGGCCATATGGATTGTGCCCAAACGCTGATCGACCATCAGGCCGATGTCAATGCCGCTGATCAGCATGGTCAGACGCCCCTGCACATCGTGGCTGAAAACGGTAACGTCCAGTGCCTGAAACTGTTGGTTACCCATGGAGCAAGTGTCAATGCCGCTGACCAGTATGGTCAGACGCCCCTGCACATCGCGGCTAAAAACGGTAACGTCCAGTGCCTGAAACTGCTGGTTACCCATGGAGCAAGTGTCAATGCCGCTGACCAGGATGGTCAGACGCCCCTGCACATCGCGGCTGAGAACGGTAACGTCCAGTGCCTGAAACTGTTGGTTACCCATGGGGCAAGTGTCAATGCCACCAATAAAAAAGGCGAAGCGCCCCTGCATATGGCCGCCAAAATCGGCATAATCGAGGCCCGTCAAAAACTTGCCATGGGCAGAATTATCGTTGGAAGCTTCGATAACGACAGGCTGTTCGACCACTATACCAGCAAAAAAGAAAACGACAATGGATGCCTGAAAGAGCTGCTTGCTAACAGCGAAGTGAATATCAATGCCATTGATAACGAGGGCGTCACGCCCCTGATGATCGCCGCATTATGGGGCAAATCCGAGCATCTGAAATGCCTGCTCGACGCAGGAGCAAATATCAATATCACCGATCACCTGGGCTCGATGGCTACCCACTTGTTGGCCAGTTATGACTGTGCAGAGTCTCTCAAGGTGTTTCTGACCACTCCCGGCATCCGGGTCAATAAGAAGACTGACAAGGGCTGGACAGCTCTCCACATCGCTGCCAAATACGATAGTACAGATTCCGTCAAGATGTTACTGGCTGCTCCCGGCATCCTGGTCAATAAGAAGACTGACAGTGGCAAGACAGCTCTCTACATCGCTGCCAAATACCACAGTACAGAGTCCGTCAAGATATTACTGGCTGCTCCCGGCATCCTGGTCAATGAGAAGGTTGAAGGCAGGACGGCTCTGCACATAGCGGCAATATACGGCAACGTAGAGTGTGTCGAAGCGTTGCTGGCCACTCCGGGCATCCTGATCAATGAGCAGACTGACGATGGCTGGACAGCTCTGAGCTTAGCTGCCAGCAATGGCCACAGCGCGTGCATAGAACTCCTGATAGTAAACGGGGCCTGGCAAGCGGGACGCCTGCCAACCAATTAGCGGGACTTAAGTGTTAACACTTGCATTGCATTCAATCTGTTCAGGGTCATCCCGGTCTTAACTGCCATCGCTGCTGCAACGCCGCTTCTCATATTGCAAAAGCTACAAGCGTTGGTTGGTAACGACAAAAAAATGCAAAGA
>NZ_JAHHPM010000245.1 GCF_024606345.1 Endozoicomonas sp. YOMI1 | reverse complement strand
TCAGATCCCGGCAAGTCTGCCGGTTGTCTTCTGTGATCTGCTCGCATTCGCTACGCGGTGGAAACTCGGCTTTCAATTCTGATAACTCGGCCTGAATCTCTGCGTACTCCTGGCAAAGGTGAAGGGCTTTTTTTTCCGGTGTCACTTGGACAATCATTGATACGGTTTTCATGGTCTTAAATACCCTGGGTGCTGTTGTGTTTTGTGTGTGCTGGTTTGTGTGTTTTGGTGGATAGCTCCGGTTCCCTGGCAATCTCCTAAGCGTGACAAGTCACGTTTTGAATTTATTGCGGGTAGTCCCGGTTCGCTGGTAATAAATCCGTTTTGGATAGATTGGGGATGGCTCCCCTCAGTGTTGAGGCTGCTAACCGGCCTTTGGTGTTGGCTCTGCCTCTGGAAACTGATCCACCAGCATTTGAGCAAGGTCGGGTGCGATTGGCTCCAGGTGCTTTCTGTGTCGCCAGTGGTTCAATAAGATCAGCGCGGCTTTTGCTGACTGCCGATCCCTTAGCCAATAGCGTTTGTAGTTGGCCTTCTTGCCTGACTCGTTGATGTACGGGTCCGGGCATCGCGCTAACGTAATGCCGTGTTTGTTCAGGTTGGATACATAAGTGTTCAGACAGCTTGTCCAAAACATGCCGGGCATGTGTTGAAACTTATAACCTTGGAAGGGGCTGGCTATCTCAATCTGCCTTAATCCTTTTGCGCCTGCTTCCAGCAATGCGTAAACAAAGTTGGCGATGCTCTGTTGGTCGTTCATAATGGTGGGGTTCCCTTTTGGTGATTGTCCGGGCTTTCAGTGGTGGCTGATTGCCCTTTGCTTTCCTCCTTGATCGTTTTATTAAGCTGCTGCCATTTCTCGCTTTGCCTCCCACTGCTCAAGCTCTGACTCAAGCCAGCGTACACAGCGTTTTCCAAGCTGTCGGCCTTTTGGAAACTTCAGTTCTTCGTCATTGATCCAGCTATACAGCGTTGTATTGCCGATTGCGTAGCGGCTCATTACCTGGGCGCGTGAAAGGTATTTAGTGGGGGTGGTGCTGTGGGTCATAACTGATACCTGTATAGTCCTGTTGAAGTGGTCAGGTGTTAGATTAGGCACGCTAGTAATAACTAAAAAGACGTGTCACAGGTGGCAGATAAGGGGTGTCACAGGTATCACAGGAAATGCAGCCCTTGATATACAAGGGCTTATCGGGCAGGGAAAAAATTGAATTTTTTTTAGGGTGTCACGCTTTCTCAAGTGTCTGATACGGTGTTCGTTCTTGGGTTGTGCCGGGTTTACAGTTAAGCACTCGAGCAATGCGCAAAAGGTTTGTTTTGCTTATTGTTGGTCGCAAGCGTTTAATAACCCGCTTTGCCGCATCCATGAATGTCTTATCTTCCCCCAAACCTTTCTGAGCAAGTTCTTTCCATGCCTCAATAGCAACAGCCAGGTCATCAGAATAGAATTCGTGCTGAGGTGTAAGCAGATGCTCGATAGGAGTACTTATTTTGGATTGAGGGTTTAGATGTTCAATACATCCGTTTGGGAATGGCAACTTATATCTAAGGGCAAAGTCTAAAGCGCTTGCTTTAGATATCCACCAGTAACTCCAATAAGAAGAAATCTCCAAGGGGCTTGGATCTTTAACATCGGGTCTAGCAAAAGCATGTTCTCTCGGTATTGGGCCGCCATCTTCAGTCTCTTTTCCCAATAAGTCTAAATATACAGATGCCCTGCTCGCTCCCTGAACTCTTTCTTTGAGGGCGTTACTAACCTTGTGATCTACGTAGACAGGGTCAATACCTGCAATCAATAGAGCAACCTCATCAATTGTATATCTTTCTTTAAACAGCCAGTGGCTTAGATCTTCGCTCATTCCTGATCGCTCCCTAAACGATCCCCGAATAATGAGCCAGTCAGGGCAGGCGGGAACCTGCTTTTTCGGGAGCGACCCTAGACCGGCTTAACCTTGGCGGCTTATCGCCCTGTGTTACTGGTTGCTGTGTCGCTGCCGGTACTCTTCCAGATCCACCAGCTTTGTTTCTTCACCGTTAATGATCTTCCCAAGCAAGGCATCGTATCGCCTGATACTCTCGCGCTTCTCTGGCAAGTGTTCGTGTCGGTCATAGTGCTTAACGTCAACGCCTGTTTGTCCGTGTGATTGAAGCAGGTTGCGTTGCTCCCGGTTTACTCCTGCATCGATCAAAATATTCTTAACGGTTCGTCGTATGTCTCGGGCTGTAAAGTTCTTATGCTCTGGCTTGCCTTCTGCTGCGGCCTGCTCGCTCAACCACTCGTTGTATCGAATAAATGCTTTCTTCACTGAGTCTATAGTGATCGGGAGTAGCTGCCCTTTGTTGCTTGCTTTGCGCCCTGTGGCACCAGAACAAAAAGGCCACGGATAACCGGCTGATACGGCCTTAACTTCCTCCAGGATACTTAATGCTCTCTGGCTTAATGGGACTACATGAATCTTGGTAGTGCCTGCCTTCCCTTTCTTGTCTATAAGGGTGACGCAGTTCCGTACAAAGTCGTAATCATCCCAAGTGGCCTGTAGTAGCTGCTTGGGTCGTTGCCCACCAGTCGCCAGCATAAACCGGAGAAAGCAGGCCATAACAAAGCCTACCCTGCGCGTGTCGCCTACGTTGCGCCATAACTGGTTTATTTCATCGTGGCTTAATACCCTTTGGCCTGCCTTCATTGCGCTGTTGTTGCGCTTGGTTGCGGCTACGGGGTTGTACTGGATATAAAACCGCTTCTCGGTTGTCCGTGTTGGGTCGTAATCTCCTTTGATGCCAAAACTAAAGCAGGCGTGTAGAAGTGCTCTCACGCGCACAGATTCGGTTTCTGATCCTCGGTTATGGATTGCTGCCAGAATGGTTACTATGTCGTCTGGTGTAACGTCTCTGGCTTTCTTGGCGGCTATCTTGGGATATGCCTTTATCACGTTTCTCTCTAACCCTAATCGGGTCTGGTGGGCAGTCTCGCGGCCCTGTTGCTCCTGATCCTTCACATAGGATTCAATCAATTCAGCAAAAGAACCTTTCCGGGCTTCCATTTCCTGCCGTTGCTGCTCCTCGATCTGCTGTTGTTCGCGTTCTGCTTCTTGGGATTCAAGATAGCTTTTCAGGTCGCCCCCACAATCACGGCGTAACCGGGCAAGCTCTCTTGCTCGTTCTCTACACTCTGCCAGTGTATAGCCGTGGCCTGTTCTGGTTTTCTTGTATTGGCCTATCTTGATCTTGGTTTCTTTGCCTGCCAGCTTATACAGGTAGTAAGCCTCAATACTGCCGCTTGGTCGCTTCTCAAATAACAGCGTTCCCTCTCCACGGCCTCCAACGCTCTCCCTGAGTCGGTATTCAAAGTTATCCAAGTTAAATGTTTTCTTAGCTGCCATACGCCTTACCTGTTTTGTGTGCTGGTTAGCTCCTTAGAAAATCTGCGCCTGCTAATGCGCCTGCTAACTTTCAGACTGTAAAAGTATTATACGGGATTATTTAGAATAGACAATTTCAGTAAAGCCCTGTATCTAAAGGCTTTCAGCGTGAGTAAGGGGATTGTTTTGAATGGTACGGAATACCCAAGACGACCACTTGTAATCAGTGGGTCCCGAGTTCGACTCTTGGTGCCGGCACCATATACAGCAAAGCCCGAAGCGTTAGTAAGCACTTCGGGCTTTTTGCTATCTGAAGGTTTAGTCCCCGTTCTAGTCCCCGTTTCTCATTTGATGCAAGTTCTTTCTACCTGCATGCTCTGCTAGTAAGCTATTTCTTCACGCTGATTTTGATTCAGCAGCCTTGACGAAAATAACAAAAAGAAAACAGAGGATGTATGGAAGTAGACCTGTCTTATTATCTTCACTGCCCAGCCCTTTCTCTTACTGAAGCTGCAAAGATTATGTCCGGGATTGAACCCAAGGATTGTCTAGTTAGTCTTGAATCCTGTTATGGGCCTTTTCGCTTGAAAGTTACAGATCAGACCTGTAGGACAAACCTGAACAAAGCCAAGACATTCTTTGACCTGTTAACAGAAGAGCTATTACAGCCGGATAGCAGGCTTGATATTGTTAACCTTTTCGCTATTGTTCGATGTTCAAAAAACACGCTTAACAACATTGCTATTTCAGATCAGCCAGTGTCATTTGATGATTGTGGGAAGTTTGATTTGCTATCAGTGTCCCCTGAATCCTTGGTGAAGTCGGATACTGCCGAATTGTTTGATGTAGATGGTGTCAGGCAGCTTTTCTGTAAAAAACCATCTAAGAACATCAGAGAAGGGCTTCATAAGGGGAATTTGATAGCTACTGGGCTTACCACAGTGACTACCGAGTCACTGATCCAATGGGTATGTTTACAAGGTATTAATTCAGTATTTTTAAGAGCAAATGGGACTGAAAATAGTGGTCATCATCAACAGTATGATTCCTTAGAGTCTCTTCCTGAAATGATTAGAATCGCACCAGAGTATTTTTCAAATGAGCAGAGAATTCAGTTGGAAGCCCAGCTGTATCTCTGTCGAAATGGCTCAAGCGGGAGGGTTACGAAGCAGGTAATCGTCAAATATCTCAAAGATCAACACAACATTGCTCCGGGCTCAAACGAAAGCGAAAGGATTGCTATGCTTATACATCCTATAGAATCCCCAGCTGGAGAAAAAAGAGGTGCTGGTATCATTATGCCAAGTTTTAAGGAATACCTTACATCTAAAACTGGTGAATAAATGGTCAAGACCGACAAAGTGCTCGTGAAGTAATTATGTTCGATAGTAAAGAGATTAAAAAAACTCCCAACGGGTAATCTCCCTACCTTGTGAAATAGAAACTTTTTGTCATAAGAGTTTCGTAGGAAAAGAAATTTTTTTCCTGTCTATACCACCCGCTATAGAAACCCTGACCACCACTGGGTTTCTCGACCACACCACCTATTATGCATGCTCTATACCACCCTATATCAAGTGGATTGAAGCACCATTTTGGCTGTGTTTTTTTACCTGTGTAAGTCTGGAAATTAATACTGCACAGGAGATAGTGAATGCCCATGGATAAGAAACCACCATTTTACGTGAGTCGTTTAGGCGTGATGAATCGTTACGGTATCGGTAGCTCAACTCTGTACCGGTGGATGGAAGCTGGTCACTTTCCTAAACCCATTCGTTTTGGTCCTCGCTGTATCCGCTGGAAATTGGAGGATTTGGAAGCCTGGGAAGCTGAGCGCATTTAATCATTACCCATACTGGACACAGGGGGCACAGCAGTACACGCCCCGAATTAAAGAAGGACTTTTCTTGATGAAAAAAGCTTCAAAGATAGAGCAGGTACTTATCGCATTACTGGATGCGGGCATGAACGGGTTGACCAAGCTTGAAGTTGCAACCCCATTCCACGGCTATCAAATGCAGCATTTCCCCGGGCAGTTCTGGAGTAGCAGTTTGAACAGCGATGTCTCTGCACTGGGCAAGATGGGCGTTGCAATCGACCGTCGTAATGAACCTTATACCAGTCAGGATGGTACTCGATCCCTATTTAAACGCTACTGGCTGCAGGATCGTACTGAAGCGTGGCGAGCGGTTGACTTGATCAATCAGTATCGCCTGCGGCGGAAGGCTCCACCACTTCCAGTGAAGCTTGTCACTCTGCTGGTGAATCAATTTCCCCCTGAGATGAATCTCATCAATCGAGCATGATTATGCGCTTCCAACTTTATACCGAGAAAGTTAAAGAGTTGGCCTTCGGTAAATGGGATTTGATTCTGCAAGAGACCAGTGGTCTTACAGATGATGAAGTAAACCCCCGTAAAAATAATATGCCCTGCCCGTGCTGTGGAGGGCATGACCGCTACTCCTTTATGAGCGTTGATGATGGTAATTACATCTGTCGTCAATGCGGTGCAGGTGACGGATTTAGTTTGATCATGAAAGTACTGGGTTGTGGTTTTGTCGAGGCTGTTGAGCTGGTTGGGCGTTACCTGGGAGTAGAACGTCAGACCTATCGCTGCCAGGCAGATTTTTTACGTGAACAGGAACGGTTAATTGAAAGCCTTGAAGCAAGGCAGCTTAAGCGGGAACAGGCGGCAAAGGAGGCTGCTGTCGAGAAGCACCGGCAGCAAGCTCTGGCTGCACAGAAGGCTGCAGGCATTTTAAAGATGGCGCTTCCTGCCAACCCTGAACACCCGTACCTAAAGCGCAAACAGTTTCCACCATTCAATCTGAAGCAGCGAGGTAGCCGATTACTGGTACCGCTATATACCCATGGTCATAACCTGGTCAATATCGAGCACATTACCAGCAAAGGTGAAAAGTTTGGCCTTAAATGTGGCCAGCGTGAGGGGGTTTACCATCGGTTCGGCAGTCCTTCCTGGACTGTCTATATCTGCGAAGGCTGGGCCACGGGTGCCAGTCTGTTTTTGATGGAGCAGCAGTCCATTCGGGTGTACGCCGCCATGGGTAAAGGCAACCTGACGGCTGTGAGCCTCATTGCCAAAGAACAGAACCCTGACAGCCGGTTGTTTATAGCTGCAGATAACGATACCCACCTACTCACTAACCTGGGGCTCAATGATGCCCTGAAGGCTGCTGAAGCGGCCGGAGCGGCAGTCATGCTGCCACCGGCTATCGATTCTGATTCCAAAGGAACTGATTTCTCTGATTTTTATATTGCCAACGGAGGGTACGCCTATGGCGCTCAGTGATACCCAAAAAGTGACTCTGCTCCAGCCCGGAGATGATAATGCGACAAATGGCACCAAACCCATTATCGACTGGCCAGAACTAAAACCACTGGACACCCGACTGTTACCGGTTAAACCGGTCACCCCGGATATGATCCCTGCTGAGCTCTCTGGATGGCTGGTGGATATTGCTGAACGAATGGATAACGCGCCCTTTGAATATGTCGTTGTGGCTGCGATTACCGTTGCGAGTAGCCTTATCGGCCGTAAGGTGAGCATCCGTCCCAAACAGTATGATGATTGGAGTGTTGTGCCTAATCTTTGGGGTTGCTGTGTTGGCCGACCCAGCGAAAAGAAAAGTCCGGCGATCAAGGCCGTGACCAAGCCATTGTGCAGACTGGAAAGTAATGCCCGTGACCAATATGAAGATGATCTGAAGCGGTACCAGATACAAGACAAAATTACTCAGATGGCCAATAAGGATGCCGAGAAGCGTGCATCCAAACTGGTGAATCAGGGGAAGCATGCTGAAGCAGAGGCGCTCCTTATGGATGACAGTTCTGACCCGGAGAAGCCCGCTACCCGCCGTTACATTGTTAATGATGCCACCATCGAAAAGCTGGGCGTTTTGCTGTCTGAGAACCCCTGGGGACTGCTCCAGCTCCGGGATGAGTTATCGGGTTGGATCGCAGGGCTTAACCGGGACGACCGACAGCAGGACCGGGCGTTCTGGCTCGAAGCCTTCAATGGTGATGGTACCTTCAGTTATAACCGGATCACTCGGGAGGATGTGTATATTCCATCCAACACGGTGTCCATTCTCGGGGGTATCCAGCCAGGGCGTTTGCTGCCATTGTTAATGAGCCAGCGTGATGGGGCGGGCGACGATGGTCTTGTGGAGCGATTTCAGTTGCTGGTCTATCCCGATAGTAACCCGTTCCATCATATTGATCGTGCACCGAATAAAGCCCTTCAGGAAAAGGCTTATGCAGTCTTCCAGCGACTGGATGAGATTGAGTATCAGTCTGAAGAAACTGAACGTCCGTCACTCCGTTTTGATTCAGAAGGGCAGTCTATTTTTGACCAGTGGTACTGTCAGACAATGTCCAGAATCCGCTCTGGTAGCCTGAACCAGTATCTTGAAAGCCATCTGGGGAAGTATCCTGCACTGATGCCATCGTTGGCGCTTATTTTCCATATTATCAAGCATGGGCCGGATGGGTATGTTGATAAGGAATCAGCGCAGATGGCTATTCGCTGGTGTGAAGTGCTGGAGACCCATGCGAGCCGAGTGTATGGGTTAGCCGATGATCCTACCGCTGGTGCCCGAATTCTTGCGCAAAGGCTCAATAAGCTGCCAGGGGCTTTTAAAATGGCAGATATCGAAAAAAAGCGTTGGATCGGACTTCAGGAAAGGTCACAAAGGGAGCAGGCTCTGCAGCTACTGGAAATGCATGGCTACGTGATTCGGGATGAGTCTAAAGGCAATGGTCGTCCATCGGTCACCTATTACACAAACCCTGCCTGCCTGGAAGAATCTGAAGATTGAAAATGACAGGGTTGCCTACCAGTAAAAACCAGTAGAAAGGTGTTCAAAAGGCTTTTTACTGGTTTTTACTGGTACCTGGCCTGCGTATTTTCAAAAATTAACACTGTCAGCATTTTTCCCGAAAAAAGGGAGCTTGGGGGGCACAATGAACCAGCAGCAATATGAAGAAGTTATCCGGCTCTATAAACAGGGCTATGGCTATAAAAGTATTGCCCGGAAGATGAACTTTAAGTCGGCCACCAGTGTACGACGGGTCATCACCAGAGCCGGACTGAACGACAAGAGTCGGGCATGTATCGCGCCCGGGTTGTCAGGCCGATGGCAGCAGGTGCATCAGGAAAAGGGGGCACAGGGCACACATAAAAACTACAGCAAGGATCAGGAATTGATTCCTGATGCGAAGTTGTTTGCCCAAAGGCAAACCGGCTTGCTGTATACGAATATAACAGATGCAGGGTTTGTGCTAACCGATATGCCAATACTGGATATTGAAAAGATGGATCCACAATACTACAACCTCTGGGAGGATGTTGAAGCAGGCACGCTGACTGAGCAGGAGGCTGATCGGCTTGAGGACATCCTGAGCTCAGACAGTGGTCTATTTGAAGTACGGACAAAAAACAGCTACAACGATACGATAACCTGGCTTGGTTTTTTTGAACGGGCACAAATTATTGAGCTGGTCAGCACACAAAAGTCTTTCGGTGACCTGCTGGCCAGAGCCGTTGCCGGGGCAATTCAGGAAGCTGTTATCAATGATAGCGTCCTCTATGCTCCCGCAGGCTATAACCACGAGGCGGCCAGGTTGTCCGGCAAAATCCAGAAGGTCAAGGCAATCTGCATTTCTGCAAAGCTTCTTCCCGTTTTTCCAGCGCATTTGGTATGCAACCAACGCAGGAAATGCTGAACAAGGATGAGCAGAAAAAGCAGGTATTACAGGCACAGCTGGTTGATCTGCAGAAGCAGTGGCTGGATCGCTTTGGTTCCGAATACGAAGCATTTATTGAGAATCAACAGGCGCTGTTATTATCCAGTTAATCGGGGATTCTTTGTACGATAAATGACCATTGATTGGTGTTTTTTATAGGGATTTAGGTTCTACAGGGAGGTGACTATGGGAGGTTACAACAGTGGTAGAAAGGCTGGTTGCGAAAAAAATGTCGAGGATTACTATACCCTCGACATTTGCTGGCTTTACCGGAATGGATTAATGGAGCCTGGAAGAAAAACAGTTATCCGGTTTGGCAAGTCGTTCGCCATCAGGATGAAATGCAAGACCCGGTTCTGGGGCTGGGAGCAGTGCCTGCATGTTGAGTATCCGGTTTGGAATGATGCCGGAAAAATTGAGACCAGGGAGCAGGTCATCGGTTTTGAATGGGTCAGTACGCTCAAAGGCAAAACCCGCAGACCCTACTTCTACTGCCCTATGTTGGAAATTCGTGCTGGCAAGCTGTTAATGGGGAGGAATGGCTTTGCCCATCGGCGCTGGTATGGGCCGATGTATTACGCTCAAACGCTGGGGCATTTTGATCGTGCCATACGTACTTGCAGTGCAATCAGGGACAAGCTGGGCAGTGCAGCAACCGAGTTGGCTACCGATCCGCCTGAACGGCCCAAGGGCATGCACCAAAAGACTTACCGGAAATACCTCAGGAAGCACCGCCGGGCTGCTTGGCCTGCTGTTGCACGTATGGGAGGTTGGGGCTGGTAACGAATACATGACCATGGGGTTCTCTTTTTTATCTGTAAAGCCCCCCTGCTAATCGGCATCTTTGCTTTTCAGGTTGATCCGAAAATACGGTATTACCATTTTAATGCATTTGTATATCTGAGCCTGTGAAGCAATGGGTATTAGCAGCATTGAAATGAGAAGCATCCCCCGATAAACCATAGAATCACCTTATAATTATTATCCAGCACTCTCTATTGGCAGAGAAATGAGCCTAAAAACTGCTGCCAACATTTCTTGATTAACATACCTTGTCGACCAGACTATTTCATAATAATTACTCACCATTTATTCAAGTATGGTCGAGCAAGTTATAAAGTGTCTGCCTGCTAATACAGAACTCCTGAGCCAGCGCCTTTTTGGGCTCACCGGCAGCCACGCGCCTCGCCAGTTCCTCTACCTGATCAGCCGTCAGCTTGGGTTTTGCCCCGATCTGCTTGCCCTGCTTTCTGGCTGCTGCAATCCCTTCCCGCTGCCGCTCCCGGATCATGCTCCGCTCGAACTCAGCAAAAGCGCCCATCATTTGAAACATCAGCTTATGCATCGGGTTGCTGTCGCCGGTAAAGACCAGATTCTCTTTATGGAACTGGATACTGATGCCCTGTTCGGTAAGTTCTTCAACCAGCGACTGAAGGTCTTTCAGGCTGCGAGCAAGACGATCTATAGAGTGAACATGCAACCGGTCACCAGCTCGTAAGTGTCGTAAGCAGGCTTTTAATTGAGGCCGGTTGGTATCTTTGCCGCTACAGTGGTCTTCAAAAGTGGCATCCAGCTCAATACCATCAAGCTGGCGGCTGGTGTTCTGGTCAATGCTGCTAACCCGGATGTATCCGACGTTCTGGCCTTTCACGTTACTGCTTCCTTTTACATCTTGTTTGAGTAAAGGAAAAAACTGGACCCTGATTTACACCCTGTCCAATTGACCGATATCGAGTTTGTTAGACACGGCAGGTCAAGCACTTGCCAGTCATCAGAAACGTGTCCAGCAAGTACACTTCAATTTACATTCATAGTTATGAGCCCATTCCTGTAGTACCGGCATATTTTATGCACAACTTATCAACAGGTTATCTCTATGGTGGAAAACCATGTCACCTTGTAGCATGGATAGGATTTTGGATTTGTTGGTAGATTTGTCAGGCTCGTTCTTGCTATATTTCGAATCTGACACTATATATGGTGTCATAATGGCCGAAAGTAAATTTGATGAAGCAATAGCTGAACTTGATCAGGCAGGAGCCTCAATGCGATGTAGCAGCTTATCAACGCTACTTATCGCTTTGGGGTTTGAAGTCAAGGATGGAAAGAGGGGTGGGCACAAAGTATTCACCCATGATCATATTCCGGGATTCTATTCTGCAGCCTATAACTGCGACCATGGCAAGAACCCGGAAATTAAACGGCCTTATATCAACAAGGTCAAAAAGACGTTGAAGCAGCATGAATCAGCAATTCGTGCATACTTAAAACAACAATAGCTTGAACGTACTTTAACGGAGGCAGGGTATGAATCCTCACAGTTATAATATTACCGTCCGTCGGGCTAATTTCGATGGAGAGGTGTTTTTCGAGGCTCGAGTTAAAGAGCTGCCAGATGTTGCTGAGTATGCTGATACTTCCGATGAGGCCTATGCCCTGGCGATTGACACTATTGAAGCTACGGCGGAGATTTTTGCTGAGAAAGGCAAGGCAATGCCTGCCCCTTATGAGCCCGCAGATGACTTCAGTGGCCGGGTAACACTGCGACTGGCAAAAAGTCTTCATCGAAGCCTTACGGAAGGCGCAGAGGAGGAAGGCGTGAGTCTGAATCAGCACATAGTCAACATCCTAAGCTACTCTTCAGGTTTTTGTGCTGCCACCAGTAATTTCTATACTGGAATGATGCCAATCAAAACTGTTGTGAAAAAGAGTAGTAGTGCAAATTTGAAGCTGGTTCATAGCCAGTCAAATCCAATTGGTTCAACTCAACAGGCATCCTGGCACTGAGATGAATGACGAAGCACTTAAACAGGCAATCAACGGTCTGCAAATCAATAGCGTTTCTTTATTCGCCACCCATTGTTCGATAGCTGACCAGTTTTTTCCAGCCTATGACCCGTTAGCAGAAAACTTACAGATTCAGTCAAAGCATTTAATTTCCAGGACTGAACAGATCGACTTTGAAGATGATGAAGGCCAAACAGTCAGGGTCATCCGTTTTCACGCTGATTTTGGTACTCGTTTGATGTTGCCATCTGAGGGTGATCTTGAACAAAAGGCTCTTATTGAAGCAACATTTGTTGCCGAATATGAAGTGACTGACGTAGGACTCAGCGAAGAGGCCATTAAAGAGTTCGCTATTAGAAATGTCATGTTTAACGTATGGCCATATTGGCGAGAATACCTTACCAGTACCTGCAGCCGGATGCAGCTGCCTAAAATTCAAGTCCCCTTTTTCAAGAAGCCACAGAATGAAGGCCTCCATGAATGTTCAGACGCTGCCGAGGATTAACGGTAGCGTCCCTTCCCATTGAAGATTACTCCACTTCCCACACCAGCTTTAGTCGCTCTATAGTATGTCGCCACTTGGGTGTCCGTGGGGCGCAAACCGTATTCTGGTTGCCAAACAAGCCAGTTTCCCAGAAAGCCTGATCACCCTGGACGGTATACTTCCATTCAACAGGATGGATATGTCCTGACAGACCTGCTCTTCCAGCAGGCTTTCGTTGTCCAAGGGTACGGTGGTCAGCTTCTGTGGAATGGTGCCCATCTTCCAGATACCTTGTTTTATTGCCACGTAATCACCTTAATAAAAAGAAACCTGTCAGCAGGCTTATGCTCTGATATTACCGCTTATCAAAACTCTTCAGGCAAACGTCGGTTGATCCACTCCCAGCACTCGAACCGTTTCAGGCTGTCAGCATCAGGAGCCTGGCGGAAAAACTGCTGGTACTCGTCTCGCAGGCAGTGGTTCCCACTGGGAGCGAAAAGGGTATTCAGAGCAAAGTCGTCAAGACGTTGAAGGCCGGAGATCTCAAGATTGGGAAAGCAATCCATGACGGATGCCACTGCTGGTTGCAGCTCTCCACCCAGTTCATACCAGCGAACGGCTACCCAGGCGCACGCCAGCTGTCTTTCAAATATTGATTTCCAGTCAGAAGCCGTATCGCCGTATTCCAGAACGCCTTTAATATGTTGATGCAGTGCCATTTGGGCAGTGTACTCGACAGCCCGCCGGAAGCTGGGGAAGTAAGCGCAGATATCAACACCAAAATGAGGCATGGGAAAGGGAAGCAGGAACCATTCCGGGGTGACGGATTTCTCTTTCACATCGTAAAAGCCGAGATCCCATATTTCATAGAATCGATCAGTTTCATCCATCTCACCGTAATATTCTTCATCATATATTGAAAACACATCGTCGAGGCTTCTGATTCCGGGAAAGCAACTGAGTAGTTTCAAGCACTGCTCACTGACAGACGTATACTCCCCGATCACCTTATCAGCGAGTTCAGCATCAATCGGGCGGTAAATCTGGCTAATCCACTCCCTTGCCCTATCAGAATATTTTTCCATAATAATGATTGCTCATTTATAGATTGAAGCTGTCACCCATAATCAGTGAAAGCAGGTCTAACTACTCCACCCCACCCGCATCAAACTACCAAAATCCCGCTGCGACAGCACCTGCGAACAATCCCGCCACTCATGTTCTGTCGGCTGCATCGAGGCGTTGTAGCGCAGATCAAAGCCGGTAGCCCGCCGATGGTCCTGAATGTATTGGTCCATCTTTTCCCCCAGCGACTCGATATCATCGATCCATTCATCCTTGATGGTATCTGGCAGTGAGCCAAACAGGTCAAAGCGGTTACGCATCCGTTCCGAAAGGCGCTCATAGACCTTCTCATCCACCGTCTGCTCATTAACCAGGTTCAGCATATCCACCCGGTCACGCACCTGGCCAAACCGTTTGATCCGGCCAATGCGCTGCTCCAGCTTGGTGGGGTTCCAGGGCAAGTCGATATTGATCAGGGTACCCAGCGTCTGCAGGTTCAATCCTTCGCAGGCGGCATCGGTCGCCACCATAATCTTGATCTCATGGTCCGCCACCATTTCTTTCAGGGTTTCCCGGCGAATACTGACGGCTTCACCTTCCCGGTAGAGTTTGCTGCGGTCAGCACCGGCATAAAGGCCAACGGCCTGTTCCGGATACCGTTTCGCCAGACACTCTGCCACCCAGTGAGCGGTATCGTAATACTGGCTGAAAATAATCACCCCATGGTTCAGCCATTTCTCCACTTCCAGGTAGTGAATCACGGCAGTCAGCTTGGGATCGTCTTTCACCTGC
>NZ_JAHHPM010000244.1 GCF_024606345.1 Endozoicomonas sp. YOMI1 | reverse complement strand
GATGAAAAGCAGTATTTGCTCGGACTGAACTATGGACTGGTGATACTGGATGAAGCCCATAAAGCCAGAACCCGACAGGGGATTGGTGGTAATGCGGGTACGCCCAATGAGCTGCTGAGTTTTATTCGTGAGATTGCTGCCCGTTCTGACCATGTGCTGTTGGGTACGGCAACGCCTATCCAGACCAAAACAGAAGATCTGTGGGATCTGGTCAGGGTGCTGCATCAGGGACACGGTCGTTTTGTGCTGGGCAATGACTTTTCCCGCTGGCACCGTCCACAGGAGGTACTGCCGGTGTTATCCGGTGAGGAAGAGGTGCTTGACCCGCAGTATGGCTGGGAATTGCTGCGCTCACCGCTGCCGGTGGTGGAGTCTACCCGTGAACCCGGTGCCCGGAGGCTTTACAGCGCCATCCGGCAGGATCTTAATTTAACGGTGAATCAGTGGCAGGCGGGGCCTTATACCGACCTGAGTCCGGAGGTTCGGGAAGACCTGGAAATCGCCCTGGAGAAAACCATCGCCGGTGCCACCTTCTTCCAGCGGGAGAACCCGTTGGTGCGCCATGTGGTCTTGCGTAAACGGACAACACTGGAGGATGAAGGCCTGCTCAAGCGGATCGGTGTGGATATTCATCCGGACCCGGGCCTTGCCTCGGATGTGAATGGCTTTCACGCCCTGTTTGAAGGGATGGCACTGCGCACCAGCGAGCATTTTCGGGAAGCCTATGGGGGTGCAAGAGCCTTTGCCAAGGCACTGGGCAAACGTGGCCGGGGTGGCGGGTTTATGAAGAACCTGATGGAGCAGCGCATCTGTTCCAGTGTGGTGGCCGGTATCAGCACGGCAAGAACACTGTTAGAAGGGCGTACCGTGCATGAGGAGTTGGATGATCAGGATGTGGATATTGCCATCCAGACCGAAGAAGAACGGGCTGCCCTGACCCTGTTGCTGCACCGCCTTGAGCAGGTGAAAGACGATCCCAAGCTGACTGCCGTGATTCACTACCTGGAAGTGGAG
>NZ_JAHHPM010000243.1 GCF_024606345.1 Endozoicomonas sp. YOMI1 | reverse complement strand
GAGCTCCGGATTGTGATTCCGGCGGTCGAGGGTTCGAGCCCCTTCGCCCACCCCAGTGTGACGGTTGTCCTGGTTTTTCAGGAGGCCTGAAAAATACAGTGTTTTGCGTGCTTCGTGGAAGCGCTGTGAGCGGAAGTGGTGAAATTGGTAGACACGCTGGATTTAGGTTCCAGTGCCGCAAGGCGTGAGAGTTCGAGTCTCTCCTTCCGCACCAGTCATTAACGGGGATAAGTATGCTTATCCCCGTTTTTGTATGTTTCATCCAAAGAAACTGCCCTGATGGGGGGTGTATGGACCCACTAGTCCTTAGCTTCGGGGAAACATATATGAATATTGCAGATATGAAAGGCTGAGCCAGGGCTGCTGTGTTTCGGGTCTTTTAAAATAGGCTTTTCATATAAAGTCTGTTCTATTCCTTGGTTTATACCGTTGAGAAGTGAGAGTGGTGCAAATCCTCTAGGGAGCTGGAATGTTTTAATAAAAAGTGTTCCTTTGCCTTGCCCGGATCCAATGTGACAAAGTGTGTTTGTGCATTTTCCGGGTGCATTTGCTAGTCTATCCGCCTTTTGGCCCATTGTTTACACAGGTTTTGGTGTTGAGGAACAAAAATGCAAGTCTCCCTTGAAACGACTTCCGGTATTGAGCGCAAGCTGACTATCACTATCCCGGGTGCTGATATTGATAGTGAAGTGAATAAGCGTCTGCAGGATCTGTCCCGACGTGTTCGTCTGGATGGCTTCCGTCCCGGCAAGGTTCCAATGAAAGTGGTTAAGCGTCGTTACGGTGCGGGCGTTAGACAGGAAGTGCTCGGTGAGATGATGCAGTCTTCTTTTATAGAAGCCATTCAGGAACAGGAACTGAATCCTGCCGGTGCGCCATCCGTTGAAGCCCAGTCTGATAACGACGAAGGATTCACCTTTGTTGCTACGTTTGAAGTCTACCCTGAAATCGCCCTTAATGAGTTCAGCGGTATTTCTGTTGAGCGCCCGGTTGCTGAGGTTCAGGAGTCTGATGTTGACGAAATGATCGAAACCCTGCGCAAGCAAAGTACAACGTTTGCTGACGTTGAGCGCGCTGCAGAACTGGGTGACCGCATTACCTTTGACTATGTTGGTACCAAAGATGGAGAAGCTTTCGAAGGTGGTAGCGCAGAGGAGTCGACTCTGGAGCTGGGCTCTGGCCGCATGATTCCGGGCTTTGAAGATGGCCTGATGGGTGTCTCTGCCGGTGAAGAGAAAGTACTGTCCCTGACTTTCCCTGAAGATTATCAGGCGAAAGATCTGGCAGGCCAGTCTGTTGAGTTTGCTTGCAAGGTTCACAAGGTTGCTGCACCAGCACTGCCTGAACTGAATGATGATTTTTTTGCTCGCTTTGGCGTAAGCGAAGGTGGCCTGGAAGGTTTCCGTACGGAAGTTTCCAGAAATATGGAGCGTGAATTGCGTCAGGCGGTTAAGAATAAAGTCAAGAATCAGGTAATGGATGGACTGTTGAAGATTCATGAAGTGGAAGTGCCTTCTGCTCTGACTTCCCAGGAAATCGACCGTATGCGCGAACAGGCGGTACAGCAGTTTGGTGGCATGAAAGGTGGCTTTGATCCAAAGCAGCTGCCAGCAGAGCTTTTTGAAGCCGATGCCAAAAAGCGTGTTGCCCTGGGTCTGTTGATTGGTGAAGTGGTTAAGCAGCGTGAAGTCAAGGTTGATGATGAGCGCGTGCGTGCCATGATTGAAGAAATGGCTTCCGCTTACCAGGAGCCTCAGCAGGTTATCGACTGGTACTACAGCAACGATGAGCAGCTGTCTCAGATCAAGTATGTTGTTCTGGAAGAGCAGGTAGTAGATACTATTCTGGAAGCGGCCCAGGTTTCAGAACAAGCATGCAGCTATCAGGACGCTATCAAGCCTGCTGAGCGTGCAGCTGAAACTGAAGAGGCAGAGCAGGAAGAGACTGCCTGATTCCGCTTGTAGAAGAGCATTTTATGAAGAGCGTGGGGGATGGGCGGCTGATTGACCGGTTCCCCTGACAAGCAACTAAGGTTTTACCGGCTCTGGTCGTTTTAATCTGGTATGCAAGCGACTAATCTTTCAGTTTATATGACTGACAGAGCAGTCGCTTTTCTTCGACTTGGCAAGGAGTTAAGACAGGATATGTCCAATCTGATAGACCCGCACGCCGTTGCGATCACCAACTCAGGACTGGTACCTATTGTCGTTGAACAATCAGCCAGAGGTGAACGCTCTTACGATATCTATTCCCGCCTCCTTAAAGAGCGAGTGATCTTCCTGGTGGGTCAGGTTGAAGATCATATGGCAAATCTGGTGGTTGCTCAGCTGCTGTTCCTTGAATCGGAAAATCCGGACAAGGATATTCACCTGTACATCAACTCACCGGGTGGGTCGGTAACTGCCGGGATGTCCATTTATGACACCATGCAGTTTATCAAGCCTGATATTTCCACCATGTGTATTGGTCAGGCTGCGAGTATGGGGGCTTTGCTGCTGGCTGGTGGTGCAGCGGGTAAGCGTTATTGTTTGCCACACTCCAGGGTAATGATTCACCAGCCGCTGGGAGGGTTCCAGGGGCAGGCGTCAGATATCGAAATTCATGCCCGTGAGATTCTGAGCATCCGCAGTAGGCTGAACCATGTTCTGGCTCACCATACCGGTCAGCCTCTTGAGGTTATTGAGCGGGATACTGATCGTGATAACTTTATGAATGGCGATGAGGCGGTAGAGTATGGCCTGATCGACCAGGTCATGAATCGTCGTGGTGAAGGCGGTAATAAAGACAAAAAATAAGCTGAGCGGCTTGTCATGAGCTGATGGCTCTTTTGTAATCTCCAGCGAGATGGTCTGTAATCTATGGAAATAGCCTCTGTGCAGTGTGCTATTTTCATTATTTATGACGCCTGCAGGTTGATTTTTATCCAAAGTCGTTGAACACTAACTCATTGGATGGGTTCTCTTGATAAGGAGGACTCTATCAGAATAGCTTTCCAGAAATATGCATGGTCCCGGATGGTCAGGGCATGAATTCTGGTATCACGCGGATCAAGCACTTGAAAACATGCCTCAATGCCTGCATCTTATCAGGCATGTAATTGTGAATCATGAAATGGGCTTTGATTAGTTTGACTGGCAGGTCTATTTTCATTGTCTATTTTCACTGGAGAGTGCAGGGCAGGCATTGTCCGTATAACAGGGTAATCGAATGACCGACGAAACAAGCGGCAAGGGTGAAGACAGCAGTAAGTTGTTGTACTGCTCTTTCTGCGGAAAGAGTCAGCATGAAGTGCGCAAGCTGATTGCCGGCCCTTCCGTATTCATATGTGATGAATGTGTTGATCTATGCAACGACATCATCCGTGAAGAAATTCAGGACAGCAGTGGCGAAGAGTCTTCTGATAAGCTGCCGATCCCTCGCGAGATCAAAGAAACTCTCGACGAGTACGTAATTGGCCAACCCAGGGCCAAGAAAGTCTTATCCGTAGCGGTATACAACCACTATAAGCGTCTGCGCTTTGGCGATGGCAAGGGCGACAGGAAGAAAGATGAAGTCGAGCTGGGTAAAAGTAATATCCTTCTGATTGGTCCCACCGGAAGTGGTAAGACGCTGCTTGCTGAAACGCTGGCACGCATGCTCAACGTACCATTCACTATTGCTGACGCCACTACCCTGACGGAAGCAGGTTACGTCGGTGAAGACGTTGAAAATATCATTCAGAAACTGCTGCAGAAATGCGATTACGATGTAGAAAAAGCTCAGATGGGTATTGTCTACATTGATGAAATTGACAAGATTTCCCGTAAGTCTGATAACCCATCCATCACCCGCGACGTTTCCGGTGAGGGTGTTCAGCAGGCTTTGCTCAAGCTGATTGAGGGTACGGTTGCATCGGTTCCGCCTCAGGGTGGGCGCAAACACCCCCAGCAGGAGTTTCTGCAAGTTGATACCTCCAATATTCTCTTTATCTGTGGCGGCGCTTTCGCCGGGTTGGATAAAGTGATTCGTGGTCGTACTGACAAGTCTGGAATTGGCTTCTCTGCACAAGTCAGCAGCAAGGATGACAAAAAGGATCTGGGTGAAACCTTTAAAGAAGTTGAGCCGGAAGATCTGGTGAAATTCGGTCTTATCCCTGAGTTTGTTGGCCGTCTGCCTGTCATTGCAACGCTTGAAGAGCTGGATGAAGAGGCGCTGGTGCGCATCCTCGTTGAGCCTAAGAATGCGCTGACCAAGCAGTACAGCAAGCTCTTTGATATGGAAGAGGTTGAAGTCGATTTTCGTCAGGATGCGCTGCGTGCGGTTGCCAAAAAAGCCATGGAGCGTAAAACCGGTGCTCGAGGCTTGCGCTCAATACTGGAGGGGGTATTGCTTGACTCAATGTATGAAATTCCTTCCGATCAGAGCATTTCCAAGGTAGTGATTGATGCCTCGGTTATCAATGGTGACTCTGAGCCGCTGTTGATGTACGAAAATTCTGAAACACCGAAGGCGGCACTTTCTGATAAGTGAGTTGCTGTTGCTCGCAATAAAAACCCTTCTTGGCACAAATGCCACTCGTTGTTAGACGAGTGGCATTACTCAAACTGCAGAGAAAGCATTTTACTTCGATAAAACAAGTCACTGGGCGAATAAAACCGAACTGGATTTCCAGTCAGGATTTTACTCTATTCACACATTTAGCATCTTCAGTGATCGTGAAGCAGGTTCAAAGTGCTTTATGGCGTTGAACAAGTTGTTGCATCGAAGCGATAAAACGCTGACAGAATTGAGAGTTTGAAAGCTTCAGTATCCAGGGGATATGGTAAGCGGCAGTTCATAAAAATAGCAACAATCGTAACATCCTGGGATAAAATATCGACAGAGCCACTAAGGAGAAGTTGCATTTGTGGG
>NZ_JAHHPM010000242.1 GCF_024606345.1 Endozoicomonas sp. YOMI1 | reverse complement strand
ATACCTGTGTTTGGCCGTTACCCTATCAGGCCAGACGAAATTTGTTGCTATGGGGCATCCCGTGGAGCGCAAATCCAGAAAAAACGGTCAGTATGAGACTTTCACCCAATCAAATGGGATAAAATTATACAACCATGGTGGCACACCTTCAGAATTTTACGGGAAAGATATATATCAGTTAGAAGAAATTGAAGCATCGCTGAAAATAAACATAAAGGAAGAAAAAAAGAAGGACCAAAAAGTATGAAACAAAAAGCATAAAATAAAAAACAGGAAAACAAGAACTGCATGGATGCAGGAGCAGTTGCCGGGAGTGACTGATCACTTAGTCAGGAAATATGTTTTCATTTGATTAACCAATTATTACAGCAATGCAAAACTCATAGCTAAGGTGCTATGCAAAGGGAACTGATATCATCTACACTATCGTACAATATTGAATCTATTGATTGCCATGCCAACCCCCGCTTCTTTGGAAACACAGGCATTTTTACAACACCTCTGGCTTGAACGAGGCCTTAGCAAAAATACCCGTGAAGCTTACCAACGGGACCTACTGCTGTTCTCTGAGTGGCTGCAAGAGCACACTCAAAACACCGGCAAGCTATTACTCACAGCCAGCGAAGAGGACCTTCGCCGGTTTCTGGGCTGGCGTTATGAGCAGGGTTATCACCCTCGGTCAACCGCCCGGCAAATATCCAGCCTGAGAGCCTTCTACCGTTACCTGTTGCAATCTGAACAGATCACCACCGATATTACGGCCAATATTGGCATGCCCCGTCAGGGTAAGGCGTTGCCAAAAACATTGTCAGAAGAAGATGTAGAGTCACTGCTCAGCAGCCCGGATACCAAAACCGCCATTGGTCTTCGTGATCGTGCCATGCTTGAGATCCTGTATTCCTGCGGCCTGAGAATCTCAGAGCTGGTGAACCTGAAGATGGGCAATATTAATCCAAGACAGGGTGTGCTCCGCATTATTGGCAAAGGCCAAAAGGAACGGCTGGTACCCATGGGCCAGAATGCCATTGAATGGCTGGAGCAGTATATACGACAGGCAAGAGGTAATCTGCTGAACCAGTATGAAAGCCAAACCCTGTTTCCGGGTCGCCAGGGCCGCCCAATGACCCGTCAGACCTTCTGGCATCGGATCAAGCACTACAATACGATTGCTGGTATCAATACCGACGTTTCTCCTCATGTCCTTCGACATGCTTTTGCCACTCACCTTCTGAACCATGGTGCAGATCTTCGAGTGGTCCAGCTGTTGCTTGGCCATAGCGATCTGTCCACCACCCAAATATATACCCATATCGCCAAACATAGGCTCTCAGAGCTGCACCGCGAGCACCATCCAAGAGGATAATCTGACCGTCTTAAACTATTTTTCAGAACTCCTTACCAGATAACAGTGTCCAAGCGATAAAACAGGAAGAAATAAGGCTACACTTGCCTGTTTTTATCCAGCGCTTCTCTCCAATGCTGGAACGGCTTGCCGATAGCCCCTGTGATGCCCGGGCTACCCATTGGTATACTGCCCTGTCGGCAGTCTGGCTTATCTTTGTGGATCAATTAAGGAATCAGTATGTCTAAACTCTCTGCGCTTCTGTTAACGGCCATTATGACCAAAACCGCTGGCTGGTCTGTGGCCGTCAATGCAGAAGCTACCGGCAAGGACAGCAACCATCAGACACCCGAGACCCTGATTGAAAGTCAGCTGAAAAAACTTGATGCCACCATTCCCATTGAGTCGATCACCAAAAGCCCGATGCCTGGCGTCTACAAAATTATGCTCAAAGGTGGCTTTGTTCTCTATAGCAGCGAAAACGGACAGTATTTTATCAAAGGCGATCTGTTGGAAGTACGTGGTAGCCAGCTGGTTAACCTGACGGAAGAGGTGAAAAGCCAGCAAAACGCCAGGCTACTCAAATCCCTGAACAAGGAAGATATGGTGATTTTTTCACCGAAAGGTGAAACCAAAGGTGTTGTGTATGCCTTCACGGATGTCGACTGTGGCTACTGCCGTAAACTGCACCGGGAGGTTGACCAGTTAAATGCGCTGGGTATTGAACTGCGCTATCTTGCTTTCCCCCGGGGCGGTCAACAATCGCCAGTGCATGGCAAGATGACCAATGCCTGGTGTTCAGTAGACCGTAAACAGGCATTAACCGACCTGAAAACCGGCAAGTCCATAAGTGCAGAAATTAAAGGTGATAAGGCAGCGTGCAGTACTGTCATTGATAATCACTACAACCTGGGTGTCCAGATGGGCATTAACGGTACTCCGGCAATGGTTCTGGAAAACGGTCAGGTTATTCCGGGCTATCGCCCTGCTGCCGATATTGCCAGAATCATCGAAAGTCAGTCTTGATTTATGGGGGGCCCGCCTGGCTCCTTAGCACAAACTGAAACCCTGCCTGGACCGGAATTTGGCCATTACAGATAGATCATTTTCTTTGTCATAAGTAGTTGGCCAAATGGAATCGTATTTTCTGGCTAAGTGAACAGTTACAATGCAAGGCACAACGAAGGGAGCATAGCCGTAGCTATGTGACCGAAG
>NZ_JAHHPM010000241.1 GCF_024606345.1 Endozoicomonas sp. YOMI1 | reverse complement strand
ATTTCTCCAGCAACTCGATATACCACAACAGATTGTTCCGGGCCCGCAATACATGACTGCAGCTGTGAGCAGGCTTCCACACCACGGGCAATGTGTCACTGCCAAGGCATTGGATGACTCGCTCTGGTCCGGGACGTCGGTAATAGTGCTGTAAGATTCTCAGAATGGTCTCTTCGTTATCTTTGGCATTGGGCAGAACCGGTGGTTTGCTGAAGGCGTCGACGATAAATTGCAACGCTGTTGGTTGCATCAATGAGGCAGATTGACTGCCGGTAAGGCCGAAGGACTTTTGCAGTTCGTCTATTTGTTGTTGCCCTTTTTTGATATTTTCTGGCCACTGCTGATAAAAGGGCTCTTGATCCCGCCGCTCCCAGAGTTCTTTAACCCAGTGGATATAATCATCTGCACAAAGTGTTCCCAGAGATTGTTCAATGCCATTAGCACTGGTGTCTGCTATTTTTTCTCTCACAGCGCTGAATATTTGCTCATCGGGTTCACCAAAACGAAACAGAGCTAATAAATAGTTCTTTAATTGGTCATAGGGGTGATATGCTTGAAAAGGTCGTCGAAGGACGTAGTGAAACGCTTCTTGCAGTTTTGCTGAACTGAGTCTCTGGCATCGTTGATGAAACTCCAGCATGACAGCCGGATCATTAAAGAAGGAGACATCAGTAATTAAAAACCATAAATTGCCCCCCTTGTAGGATAATCCCAATGCCTTTAGACGACAGCAAAGTCTAATCGAATAAAATTCCCTTAACAGATACTTGCCATTTTTTTCACTAAAAGACACCCCGCGTCTGGCCAGCTCAGTAGATAACTGGAAAAAAACATCTTCCTCGTCAGCTGTCTCTCCCGTATGCTCTTGTTTGTTATTATACAGAGACATACTAAGTCTATGATCTTGTAACCATAACGTTGTTGCTGACTGGATCAACAAATCAAGTACTGTCTGGCACTTCCCCTTGTAAAGAAACGTTTTTTGAACCGGGAAATCCTGGTCTATTAATTTCCAAATCTGGTCTATTAATTCCCTTAAGTGTTGATGATTGAAGCCCGGGTTCGTTACCAGTTTTATCATATCCTGAAATGGATACTGCATCGCTTGCAGATGCTGTTGATTCAGGGTCTTTGCTTTTAACGGCATTGGCAGAAGATTCAATACCCGCTTGAAAGCATCTTCAGCAATGTTATGGGATATCGAAAAATTAGCGAGCCTGGCTTCATACAGCCCTGACAGATGACCACTGAGTTCCTCCTCAAAATAAACCTCTGCAGAGCCGCTTTGCTGGGAATAAACCAGCCAGGGCAATGGTTCAATGCCAAAAGTTTCTTCTAATTGGTGTTTATCCTGCAAATGATCGGTAATGTCTTTGCCAAGGTCCTCTTTTACAGAAAGAAAGCACTTGATTTGTGATTTTTTATACCCGGTGGTTAACCATTCTGAATGGCGTGTTAACTTTTTATAATCTTTTTCACCGAATTCAGGCGGTTTGAATGTGCCATTCCAGCGCAGTTTACCGGATGAAGACCCCTTATAAACGGTACAGATTCGTTTAGCTCTCTCCTCCATTTTCTTTTGCAGTGAACTGTGGTCAGGCAGGCATTTGGCAGAAAGCTCATCCGGCTTTACCGCATTGTTCTTTAAGGTGGATGTAATGGCATTTTTTTTATAGGCAGCGAGCGTACCGGGTTTTATAAGACCAACTGTGACATGGTTCGGTCTTAATATCGTGGGTACATCTTCCATAATCAGGATGACGGGCCTTGGTCCTTTTGGTAACTCATCGTTATGGTCAAGATAATCCGACTCTTTTTTGAATCTTGCATGACCTGATTTTGCGGAACTCATCCTAATCTGTCGAGCACCTAACGTGCCGACCTTCACAGCATCCAGCAATTCCTGTCTTAGCTGTTCTCTGTTACCCGGGGACTGGCAGTGTGCAGTTTCAGGGGTTGAATTTTTGCCCGGTTGCACCGGGCAAATCTCAGGATTGGTAAACGCTGCTGTCGAGAATGAATTTGCTGCTTTTGATAATGAATCCATATCAATAAAACTGACTGATAATGCCTCAACGTCTATGGTCAAAATTTTCTACCAGCTGACCAATAAAATTTTCCAGCCTGGCAATATCCATATCCGCCGTCAGCATCAGCAGGAAGCCAATCACATCGGCCAATGCCGGGTCATTCTCAAATGAGTGCAGCGCCTGCTCCAGAGACTCCAGATCGCCCTGCTCAAAAGCAGAAATAACGGCATGAACAAAGCTATCCATACGCATTTCTTTGAGACTTTGCAGCAAAGCATCCTCATTCCACTCTGGCTTTGGCAACGCTGAGACATAATCAACACCCAGTAAACAGCGAATTTTATCAAACATCAGCCCGGCATCCAGCGGCTTGCCAATGTATTCATCAAACCCCTGAATCAACAACCGCTCCCTGGCCTCATGACTGACACTCGCGGTCACAGCCACTGCCTTGACCGATACTTTTCCGGGAAGCTCACGAATTTTCCTGATCGCTGACACCCCATCCATCACCGGCATGGAGATATCCATCAAAATCAAGTCAAAATCCACCTGCTTCACCGCTTCAACCGCCTGAAGGCCATTACCGGCGGTATCAACCCTGAAACCGGCTGAGTCAAGCAACCCGGCCATCATATCCCGATTACTTTCAACATCATCCACCACCAGAACCCGAACCCCCCGGAAGCGCTCATCCAAATGAACATAAATGGAACCGGGCAAAAGGCGCTGATGCTCTTTCAGCGCTTCAAAACTGCCCAGAACCAGCGGCAGAACAAAAATAAAACGACTCCCCTTACCGGGCTCGCTGATGACATCAAGCTCCCCACCCATGGCCGAGACCAACCGCCGACTGATCGCCAGACCCAGGCCAGTGCCGCCAATCTGCAAACCCAGATGAACCTGTCGAAAAGGTTCAAAGACCCTCTCCAGATCCTCATGGGCAATACCGACACCGGTGTCGCGGACTTCAAAGACAATATCATTACCCTCCACGGAAACCCTGCATTCAACCCACCCCTTAACCGTGTACTTAACCCCGTTACTCAGTAGATTCAGCAGCACCTGACGAACCTTGATTTCATCCAGCATGACAATTTCCGGTAACGTGCCAATGGGCAACAGGCGTAACTCCAGCCCCTTGCTGACCGCTCTTTCCATCAGAATATTGCGCACCCCACGCAGTAACTCCAGCAACCTGACGGCAGAAGGGTGTAACTCGATCTTGCTGGACTCAATTTTGGTTAAATCGAGAATATCGTTAATCAGTGACAGCAAATGCTGGCCACTGGCCTCAATAGTGTTCAGGCTTTTTCGCTGGGCAGACGTTAATGAGAGATTTCTTAACAACAGCTGAGCATTGCCAAGCACCCCATTCAGCGGTGTTCTCAACTCGTGACTCATATTGGAGAGGAACAGACCTTTGGCCAGGTTGGCCCGCTCAGCCTCTTCCTTGGCCCGCATCAACTCATGTTCAATGCGTTTGCGCTCAGTGATGTCACGAACCACCATGGAGATCAGCAGTCCATCGTCGGTTTTCAAGGGGTTGCTGGTGATTTCTACCGGGAAAACCCGACCCTTACGATCAATACCCCTGGATTCATAACCCACCAGGCACAGCTGCTCCCAACTGGCCTTTTCCAAATCACCCAGTAGGGGATGTCCTGACCGGTTTTCCAGGGGCGTCAGCAGGCTCAGGGGCATATTGACCAGGTCTTCCCGGTGAAAGCCAAAGAGGTCTTCCGTCCTGCTGTTGGCCATGCCAATAATGCCTTCCGGTGTGGCAATGATGGTTGCATCAGGCGCACTGTCCAGTAACAGCTTGAATTTCTTGGTATCGCTTACCCGATCGGTAATATCATTGGCCAGCCCTTCAACAAGATATTGCCTGCCTTCCAAATCCCCGATATCGCTCCAGAAGATTTCCAGCCTGCGGATACTGCCATTCAGATGCCGGATATCCAGCTCAAAGGTATCGCCCAACCGCCCCTGCTTAGCCTCACGAAACTGATCCCGAAAACTTAATTTACTGTCCCGGGTAGCAAGATACCCGATCAATGGACGAAGAAACTCCCTTTGTGTATAGCCCAAAATAGCTTCTATTGACGGACTCACATGGGTAACACACCCATCCTTATTGAGGTTGAAATAGAAATAATTTCCCCTCAGCCGCTCGAGCAAATGACCTATATTGCTGGTTCTGGCCTGATGAAGTGCTTTCTCCCGGTCCGCCAGCCTGGTCACCAGTTGCTGGAAACTTTCTGTCAAACTGCCAATTTCATCCCGGCTTATATGGGTAATAACCGGCATTACCCGACGGTAGGTAAAGTCATCCATGGCTCGCTTCAACCGGATAATCGGACGGGTAATTCTCACCGACACCAGGCTGGCACAGGTAAATATGAGTGTCAGGGAGAGTAGCATCAGCAATGCATTAATTTGCGCCTGATCAATAACCGGAGCCAGTACGGTTTCCCTCGGGGCATAACTGATCATCCACCAGGAAGCCGATTTAATCGGTGCCCCCATCAACCAGTACTCATTCTGCCGGACCGGCACCCACTTGTGTCGAAAAGCGGGCTCGCCTCTTTCAATCAGCTCTTCCAGGTCATGCCATAACCCCGGTGAACCGTAATAGAACTGGCTTTGATGAATGCTGTTTAACTGATATCGTTTTGGCGTTTCACTATCCGTCTGAAGGTATTCTCCTGCGCCATTAACGATAGAAAAACTGGCATTTCCCGTGGTGTTTTCCACCAGCTGATGACGCAGGTCGTCAAGGCTGATATCCATCCAGAAATAGCCATACAGCGTGTTCGCTGAAAAGACCGGCACAATATAGCTGACAATCCACCCTTTATCCGCAGACCCTCTTGGTGATGTCCAGAACCCCTCTTTCTGCTGCCCCTGATTGGCCCACCAGAACTGGACAGGAAACAGCCCGGTATCGACGGTTTCATCCAGCTTGACCCTGCACTCATTCATATAGGCATGAAAGACATCCCAGTGCTGCAAGCTGCTGCCGAGCTTTACATAAGTAAAGCCCCGAACCAGAGAGTTTCTTTCCACCAGATCACTGAGAAAATGTTTTATCATGGCATGATCAGTCACAGGCATCCGACTCAACATATCCGCCATGAAGGAGGTCATGGTCATCAACTGCTGGGTATGACTGTCAATCTTGACGGCATTATGCCAGACCTGCTCAATCAACCCTTTGGCTACCGCGTCCGTAGCCTGTTTGAGTGAGAAGTAGAGGTGAATACCAAAGATCAGGTTGTACAGAAGCGTGACAGGCACGACAGTAAAAAAAATGATTTTTTTTCTAATGGAAAATTGCACTGGATTCACTGCAAACGGCCACAATGAACGCTAATGATAGACCAGCATTTCAGCAGTGAATGGAGATTCTGATTAACGCAAAGTCAGCGCTTCAGGATATTCTGGCTGTGAAAAGGAAAGCTGGCAAGAGAGGTAGAAAAACGATCTATATCAAAAGGTGCTCCGGACAGCCAGCTCTGTGCATGACTGGCAGTCAGCAACGCAGGCATTCGGTCAGCGATCAACATTAACGGCGGCATTGCCGGCATGGTTAACACAGCGCAGGAATCAAAAGACAGGGTGCTGTCGACCGTGAACCGCTCCCATAATCCGGCCATCAGTATCAGTGAACCATCCCTGGCACCGATACGCCATAGCTGACGTCGGTTGCCAGGAGTCATATGCCATTGGTAGTAGCTATCCGCCAGAATAAGGCAACGCCTGTCCTGCCAGGCTTTTTTGAACATTCTTGACTCAGATGCAGTCTCCACACGGGCATTGATCTGAGCACGGGATAAATCCTGCAACCATGACGGGGCAAGCCCCCACTTGGCCCGGGCCAGCTCAGGTGCACCCTGTTCATTATAACGAACCAGCCACACCTGCTGCCCCGGCACCACCTGTTGAGCGGGTTGCTGAGATAAAATATCGCTTATGCCAAGCAAGCCAAGGTCAACCCTGGGCAGGTTGAATGAGTAACGGCTGCACATGAATTACTCCACCTCTTCCGGCTCAGCATCCAGGTAATCTTCAATCAACTCTTTTGCCAGGCCAGCATCAGCATCATCAACGTACAGCGCCAGCAAACCAATGGCAGGCAACTCTCCCATTGCGCCGATCAGGTCAACACCGGCCAGATGGCAGAAAATACGACGACTGGTCAGCAGATCCTTCAGGCATTGAGCTTCCACCAGATTTTCCGGGCTATACACTTTAATCATTTTCTACCAAAAAAGAGCCTGATTATTGCAGATAAAGGGTGGCCAACTGTTCCACCAGCTGCCTGGCTTTTTCCAGTTGAACCGTATTGAGCATAGTAACCAGCCTGGCTTTCTGAGCTTCTGCAGACGCCGATATTTTCGACGGGGTCTGCAGACTGAGCTCTGTCCACATATAGGCCGCGATCAGATTGCGGTCAGTGCCTTCACCCTTGAGATAGGCCCGTCCAAGCTCATACTGTGCTTCAGGATTCAGTCCTTCACGCCCGGCAGCCTGCTGGAAATACTCAAAAGCCATGCCAATATCCTTACCGGTCCCGGCAAGCCCGTCACGATAAGCTCTGCCCAGCCAGAGCATGGCTTCGGCCCGGGCTTGCCGATCCCCCTGGCTGGCAATACGCTGCAAAGCGTTAATGGCTTTAGCCGGGTTTGCTCCCTGGCCTGAGTGGAGAATTTGAATCGCCTCGCTTAACTGCCCCTGAGCTACAGCACCGCTAACAGGGGTGGTAGCCCAGACCGGCCCTGTTACCGTGGCCAGTAATACCACCAAACTGACAGCACTCTTAAACTGCTTCAACATGAACAACCCCTGCCTGGCATTTTTATAAATGGTCAGGTTCCGGGAACCTGACACCATGATTATATGATGTTCAGGATCGGTTTTGCAGGTATTCCTCACAGCGATTTCCATGTGAGCAATAAAAGTCACCCGGCAACCAATTCCAGTTTCGTTATCACTTCAATCGCACAAATACTTACCCAGTGAAAAACCTTCTGGTTTGCATCCTCCATACGGCTCAGTTACATTACGCGACAGTGTCTATACAGACCGGCAGTCAATCCATGAAATATAATAGCCCGTCAATCAATAACGATTTTTTCCTTATCTGACCTCAAAGCATTGGCACAAATGGAAGCTTTTGACGATATCCGCCCTTACCATGACCATGAGGTCCGGCCTACACTTGCACGCCTGTTAAATGATAAAGACCTGCTCCATGTGATGGCAAAACACCGTTACCCCGGTTTAACCCGGCAGTTTTCCGGAGCCATGACCTGGATCACCTCTCTGGCGTTAAAGTACAAAACACGAAATATCCATAATGTCCGGGATTTTCAGGCCATTATCGAGCCCTATCTGACCCGGGTGATCAAAACCACCACCCATAAGGTGTCTTTTTCAGGCATTGAGAACCTGAACAAGGACAGAGCGTACCTGTTTCTATCCAACCATCGGGATATTGTTCTGGATCCGGCACTGGTCAACTACGCACTCTACCTTAACGACATGGAAACCTGCCAGATAGCCATCGGTGATAACCTGGTCAAACGCCCTTTTGTCAGTGACCTGATGCGTCTGAACAAAAGCTTTATCGTCAAACGGTCACTGTCAGCGCGACGGGAAAAGCTGCTCGCCTTCCAGAATCTCTCTGCCTACATTCACCATTGCATCGATTCCGGCCAGCCGGTCTGGATTGCCCAGAGTGAAGGCCGGGCCAAGGATGGTAACGACCAGACCGATCCGGCCATTATCAAAATGTTTAACCTGAGCCGTCGTGGCAAACAGAGCGCTTTTGCTGACAATATTCGCTCACTGAATATTGTACCGGTCTCCATCTCTTACGAATTTGACCCATGCGACTGCGACAAGGCCCGGGAACTGTATGAGATACAACAGACCGGTCAGTATCAAAAAGCCGATGATGAAGACTTGAACAGCATTGTCAAGGGCATAGAAGGTTACAAAGGGCATGTGCATGTTGCTTTTGGCAAACCGCTGACCCGGGACTTCGAAGATGCCGCCTCGGTGGTGAAAGAGGTTAACCATCAGATTCACCATAACTATCAGCTTCAGCCATCCAACCTGTTTGCCTGGGAAGCGATCAGCAGTGAGATAAACCAGCATGAGCAGGTTATTCAAGTTCCGGGGATCCATCAGATATTTCCCGCTATTGATCTGCAGAAAAAACGCGATGAATTCACCCGACACCTGGAGCGCTGCCCTGAGCTATATCGCCCGTGGTTCTTAAAGATGTACGCCCAGCCGGTGATTAATCATTTCCGTTACGGTTCATAAACATGAAGGAATCAACTGCACAACCCGAAACACGCTCTTCAGACAGCGCAAATAACACACCTGAAACGAAGGCGTACAAAGTCTGTGTAATGATTCCTTCGCCCTGGCTTGAAACGGTCAAGGAGGCCATGTTTACTGCAGGCGCTGGTCGTTATGGAACCTATGATTGCTGTTGCTGGCAAACCCCGGGGACCGGCCAGTTTCGCCCCTTACCGGGAAGCCAGCCATTTTCCGGACAACCCAACGAAATCCATACAGAAGAAACATGGAAAGTAGAAATGATTTGTCAGGAGCCGTTTTTAAAACCAGCCATTAAGGCGCTACTGCAGGCACACCCTTATGAAATGCCTGCCTTCGATTTCCACCCTGTCAGTCTCGTCGCTGTGGAGGCGTGACATACTCAAGCCTCATGGGAAATACCCCTTCCCGGCAATCGGCAAAATAATGGCGGAGCGTGCGGCCAATGGTAGAAAATGCCAGTTGGTCCCAGGGGATCTCATCTTCTGTAAAGAGGGAAACGTCCAGACTCTCCTCCCCCGGCGCAAAATCCGGGCGGTCCAGTGTCGCCAGAAAGAAAGCCGACAGCTGACCTACATGCACCACATTAAACAGTGTATAGAGTGATTCGATGGTAACATCCGCACAGGCTTCTTCGCGGGTTTCCCGTGCCGCCCCTTCTTCGATGGTTTCTCCCAACTCCATAAAGCCACCGGGCAGCGTCCAGAACCCCTTTCTTGGCTCAATCGCCCGTTTACACATCAATACCTTATCCTGGTAAACGGGCAGACATCCGGTGATAACCCGGGGGTTCTGATAATGAATGGTTTGACAGTGATTACACACATCCCGCAGGCGATGATCCCCTTCAGGCACTTTTCTTTGAGTCTTATGACCGCAGACACTGCAGTAATGCATAGAGGATCCTGTCATCAACGTTCACTCCTTGTTTCTGGCAAACGGATAAAGAGGCACAATACCAGAGTAACAAACCCTCAGGGATGAACAAACTGTTTTACAAGATACACGACGAAGAGTTAATAATAGGCAATATGATTATTGACTCTGTGTACACAACAAAACCTCAACAGGCCCTAAGAACACTGGATAAATCCGGCTGAGCTACTTATGATAAATTCAAGTCCCTTGCAAGGATGCCTCTGAAGTCACCATGATGTTGAACCAGGTTGAAGAACGGCTGCAAAACCACCAGCCCAGAACAATAGATGCCCAACTGCCAGAAGCCGCAGTCTTGATACCCATTACCAATGCATCGGAACCAGAGCTGGTGTTTACCCGGCGAGCCCCCCATATGAGCACTCACAGTGGTGAGGTTGCGTTCCCGGGAGGCAAGCGTGACCTATCCGACAGAGACCTGGTCCATACCGCATTAAGGGAGTCCTTTGAAGAGATCGCCCTCCCCCCGGAAGCCGTCAGAATCATTGGTCAAACCGGCTCGGTGGTCTCGCGCTTTGGCCTGGAAGTCACCCCTATTGTCGGGATTATTGCCGCAGACACGCCACTAAGAGCCAATATGGCAGAACTGGATCGAATTTTTAAAGTCCCGTTAAGCTACTTTCTCGACAAGAATAACCTGACACTCAATCATTGGAAACTACTTAATCAGGACTACATGATGCCATCCTTTTACTATGGGGAGTACCTGATATGGGGGCTGACGGCCGTGATGCTGGTGGAGTTCCTGAACATTACCCTGGATGCCGACATCTCACTGAACGCTCCTCACTTCAACAGCCATTTCCCCCGGCACAAAGCATGATATTAGTTCTGTTCCAGGGCCGGGTGATAGATAACCAGTCGCTGATTTTTGTCCGGTGTGGTTATTATTGTTGACTCCCGATCCGGTGCGGGCCACTTGATCACCAGTTTTTCAATCTTTCTATCCCGTCCCAAGCCAAAGTGAGACTGCCTGGGGTTGGCCGATACGTAGTTGTTCTCAAAGCGCAACTCCCGATACTGTACTCCCTGATCAGTATGAAGATAGAGCCTGGCCCCTAACGCCTCGGTGTTTCCCGGTAAACCTACCAGCTTTACCGATAGCCAGTCATTGTTGTCCGTATTGTTGTTGCGATAGAACGTTGGCATGCCTTCCCAGTTGCTGATGACAATATCAATATCTCCATCCTGCTGATAATCGAAACAGACAATGCCACGGCCATCATTCACCTCGGTTAACCCCCACGCGGCAGATTCATCTGAAAATGTCATGTCACCCTGGTTAATAAACAGCCTTGGTCTGGAGTTATGAAATTCAGAATGGTTTTGCAAAACCTTAAGGCTCTGCTGTTTTTCCCGTTCAGAGTTGAAATAAGCTGTTTCTGGCACAGTTCCGAAACCTGTGGTATGAAAAATATCCAGCAACCCGTCATTATTGAAATCAGCGGCACAACTGCCCCAACCCCAACCCCCTTTTCGCAAACCTGATTTTTCCGTAGCATCGCTGACGTTAAAATTTCCTGAGTTTTCATACAGCCGGTTGCCGGTAAATTTCTTATTCCACTCAGGGCTGTAAATACTGCTCTCAAACCAATCCATATCACCATCGTTGTCAAAATCGGCAATGGCTGCCCCCATGCCAAAACTGCCATTAATGACATTGATATCCGTGATATCTTGCAAGCCTTCAGACGTTGATTGCCAGAGTTGAGAGGTAAAAAAATCCGCTGTCAGCAGCACATCCGGGGTGCCATTATTATCAAAATCAACCATATTGGGCGTAAAAGTAAAATCACTATCGCCAAACAACGGCAGTTCATGCTGCTGTTGAAACTTGCCATTCCCATGAAATACATCGCCATAGCTGTGCCTCAGGCCAGGATAGGCGATACCCTCAGGCCGCAGGTTACGATAGCCATGATTACGCCACACCTGTGGCTGACGTGCTGACTTGTAGGTACGCCAGAAGGCCATCACCATGTCCAGGTGCCCATCCTGATCAAGATCACCAAAACTGGCATTTAACGTCGGACCCTTAACATTGCTCAGCACCATGGATGAAGGAGCTTCGACCACATTGAAAATAATCTGGGGAAAATAACTGCCACTGTTCCCGAGAAAAAGATCCGCCTTGTAGTCACCATCAATATCCGCCACCAGCGGAGTAATGGCACCCGTTGTGTTAATATTGGGAAGCTCCAGCATCTCTTTTCGAAACCCACCGGATGGCTGCTGATAGTAGACGATGACATTTCCCTGATTATCATTAAAAATCAAATCATCCAGGCAATCATTATCAATATCAAATGCCGACAAGCCAGACCAGTTTATGACATCCATTATCCATCCGGGCTTAACCAGACCAATAATCCGCTGATGATCCAGACCGCTGGACTGAGTGATATTCGTTAACGGGGTGGCAGTAACATCAACAGATTTCACGCCCGGGGCATTTCCTGCACAGCCTTGAACGGGAGGTGGTGCAACCGCCCGCTCACCTGATAATTCTGGCGTTTGAACCAAAGGCAGCAACGGTTGCTTGACATCATCTGTTTTTTCCAGCTCCGTGATAATCGGCTGCCGGTCAACCAGATAGTCTAAACACTGACGTTTATTTACACAGGAGTCTGTCAATGTGTTGAGAAATGCAATTAATGCCTTGATCCGGGACGGTTCCAATTGGTAAGGCAACCGTCGGTAATTGGGGTCTTGCATGGCGATACTGCGGATAGTCCGAACGATTGGCGACTTATTTTTTCTGTCATCCATCTGGAGGAATTGCCATTGCAGCGTATGAGCCTCTATTACCTGGTAAAGAGACCCGGCTGAACCATTGTGAAAATAAGGCCCTGTCAAAGCAACATTCAGCAGACTTGGGGTACGGAACGAATAGGGTATCTGCTTAAAATTGAAATTTTTACGACCGTAGTCCAGACCGCGCCCATTAGCTCCCCGTCCGTAAGGCGCAACACCAATATTATAAAACCGCTCATCGGACAGATTATTGCCACTGTGGCATCCCGCGCAACCGGCACCATTGCGAACCAGTGGCGTAAAAAAGAGCTTCAGCCCCTCTTTTTCCAGCGGCGTCAAATCGCCCTTACCTTTTACGTAACGAAAAAAAGCATTGTCGATAAACACCAGGTGCCCCTGAAACCTGGATAATGCCTCGGTAATCCGGTCGATATGAATCATGTCTTTGCAGGTGGCTGCTTCAGAATCGGCAAAAGCCTGCCGGAAAACGCTGCACCACTGGGGGTTAGACTGAAGTCGTTGTATGATCACTTCATAGAGTTCATGGTGATTGTAGTGCGCATCCTTCAAGCCCTTCATTTCAAAAGGCGAGACCATCGGTAGCCGGGCCTGTGCCTGCAACAGGCTCTTCTCCTCGTAGCATTCTGGTCGCAGATTGGAATAGCCCTTACCAAGACGCACCAGCCTTCCATTACGACCAACACCACAGGAGGGTGATGTAATATCAGATTCGGGCAATTCTTCTTGAAGGTATTGCAACCGCCCGTCCCAGAATAAATTCTCTCTGTACAGCGAAGCGTTAAATACGGTCGGCGAGTTTCTGGGGATCAGCAGCTCTTCGTATTGGTCCGGATATAAACCTTTCAGGGCATCCAGCCGCTTTTGCCCGAACAGCGTATGGTCGTTAACGATCACACCGACGGGCAGCGCCAGACCATCACCGCCAGCGGTTTCCGGATGATGGCAACTGGCACAGGATACTGTGCCACTGAGACTTAAATCGGGGCTGAAAAATAACTTTCTGCCTAACTTCACCACCGGTGAGGAAAATGGCTCGAAAGGTGTATCCGGTTCAGGAGTGCCGGTAATCTGGTGGGACCGGAGCAGCTTCCGGATGGATGCGTCTGAGATATCCGTTAATACGTCAGCATCTGCAAACCGGGAGAGTCCAAAAAAGACCACGCCAAGATAAAAGAATACGGTTTTATTGTTCATTTCAAATAGACTAATAAATTCATTTATTAGCTATCATCGACAGAGAAATCAGTAACTTTTAATGTGCGTTATTTCCCAATAAGCTGTTGCCGGAGTTCCGGATAGGCTGTATTGTCTGAAAGCCAGATATCCATAAAGGTTCTGGCCAGCTGCAAATCGTCAATCTTACCCAGAAAATGGTGACCAAAATAGAAACGTCCACCGGATGCTGACAGCACAAAAACCAAACGGTCACCCGCACGAACGCCTTTCCATATTTTGCTTAGCTCCTTAATCCAGCGCTTTCTATTCTCCCGGGAAACCCCGAGGTGAGCCCACTGTTGGTCTGTCGCCGAAAGTAATCGTTTTTTACTGATCTTTCGTCGATAGTCAATAAGCAGCGCTACATCAGTACCAGCGGGTTTATCAACGTCATAAAGGCCAGAGGGCGTTTTCAACTGAGCATCATAGATATCCCAAAAACCCCATTGCAAAGTTGAATGCCCAACCGTCTTCCACCGTCCCCAGACAGGATAATCCTGTTTAACATTCATAGCATTCTGGGCGAAACTCTGAACGGAAAACAGGGTGATCAAGAAAACCAGCAGAATGAAAACATCGGGCAGAGAGACAAGATAGAACCTCGCTCCATTTTTTTTCATGGCGAACCCTTGCCTTATTATGGATAGCTATTACAGGCTATACGGATAAATTCACCAAAAGGATTCATAGAGTAATTGTACAACTCTATTATTCATGTACCGCCTGTTGCCTGTATAACTCTCTACCTCCCTGATTCCTAACAGTCATAGCACAGGTTTTGCAATGTTAAATGCTAATTTAACTTCTTAGAATTAGAGGACAATTCTTCATAGGGCGGTGGTTCCGTCAAAATAATAGAGGGATAAGCTGCTCTGCTTTTGTCTGTCTTTTGGTCATCGTTTTCACAGTAAGACCTTCTATTGACAGCTTCATTAGACCGGATTACATCCTGAAGCACCGGGCTTCTTCCAGGCTGATTCGCTACTGGCAAATGATTGGGGCTGGTGTCACTTGGCACAGATATACTACGGCACCGGAATGCATCTTCAGCCACCAAACCCATGCAAGCCATACAGGCACCAGTTAAGCCACCCCCGCCTAATGCTGTCAAGAGATTAACGTCTGTACAAATCCTGATTAGATACCCGGACATTGCACCAGCGCCACCTGCGGCGCAGATAATACCAGCGGTTAAAGCCGCATTTTCAATAGCATCGCACCGCGATGGGGTTATTTCCGGACAAGTATACTGGTTACTTGCCATACAGCCTGTTGCATTCATAATAATCTGCCTTACTTAGGTTTATTTACCCAAGGTTTGACTAAAGTGTTTGAAAAAAGTTTCTCATTCTTTCAGAAAAAGAGAGTATTTTTCTCGGCCAATAATCACGGAGCACCGGAGATTGAAGAATCAGGAGAACAGTCAGGATAGATATGCAAAAATGCCCAGGAGGCTGTACGAGACGCATTCAAAACAAACCCTTGAGCATTATTTCGCCATAAACATCCGGACACTCTTTATCCGGTTATCTTTCACCTGCAAGATCTCAAAACGGCAGTTATTGATTTTCCAGCACACACTGGCCTCAGGGATGGCTTCCATCTCTTCCGTAATCAGGCCATTAATGGTTCGTGCATCGTCCGTCGGCAGATTCCAGCCCAGCGCCTTGTTAACATCCCGAATGGAGGCTGAGCCATCAATGATATAACTGCCATCCCCCTGGGGCGTAATATCCTGGCTGCTGTCGGAGACATCAGTGGTAAAGTCACCGACGATCTCCTCAAGAATATCTTCCAGAGTCACCAGGCCCATAATGTCGCCATATTCGTCCACAACCAGGGCGGTTCTCTCCTTGGCCTTCTGGAAATTGAACAGCTGGGTATGCAAAGGCGTGGATTCGGGGATGTAATAAGGTTCAGCGGTTTCCTGCAACAATGTCGCCTTGTTGACCTTTTCCAGCGTCAGCAATCGGGCAATCTTGCGCATATGAAGTATACCGACAGTATTATTGATATCACCGCGATACACCGGCAGGCGGGTATGCTGACAATCCCTTAGCTGATCAATAATCGCTTTAATATCATCCTCAATATCGATACCGTAAACCTCATTTCTGGGTACCATAATGTCATCAACGCGCACTTTCTCCAGGTCAAGAATGCCCAGCAACATGCCACGGCGCTTCTTCGGCAGGCGCAGACCGGACTCATTCACCAGCGTCCGCAATTCTTCACTGGTCAGCTGATCCTCACCTTCCTGACCTGGCCGTATCCCTAACGGCCTCATCAGCAAAGAGCAGATCCAGTTAACCAGCACCACCATCGGATAAAGCACATTTAATAGAGGAACCAGCACCATGGATGCAGGAAAGGCCACCTTTTCCGGATACATGGCAGCGATGGTTTTTGGTGTCACCTCGCCAAAAATCAGCACAATAAAGGTCAAACTCAGGGTGGCAATAGCAATACCGCTGTCTCCCCAGAGACGGACAGCAATAATGGTGGCCAGGGCAGAAGCCAGAATGTTGACAAAATTGTTGCCGATCAGAATGACCCCAATCAGTCGATCAGGCCTGTCCAGCAAGCTGCTGGTTCTTTTCGCTGCCCGATTACCCTTACGGGCAAGATGCCGGAGACGATAGCGATTGATGGCCATCATCCCGGTTTCAGAACTGGAGAAAAATGCAGAGAACAGCAGAAGAAAAACGAGTGCGCCAATCAATGCGCTTAAGGGTGCTTCACTCAACGAGTTGTCGCCTTTTGTCAGAACCAATGCCGGTAAAACTAACTATTTTACCTGCTTCAGGGCGAAGTCCCAAGCCCGGATATTTGCCAATACGAAGTGAGCCTGTGCTTTTCTGTGCATTTCAGAAACAAGCCCGTGCCTAAACCTGTAGCAGTCATTAATAACCCGGCCCCGAAAATCACTGAGACAGCACTGGCAACGGCGACCATTGCCCCTGCAAAAAATCCTCCGAAAACCGCTGTTGCAACAGCGTAAACTGCACGGCGATCCCCGGGCGCAGGCATTTCCCGACCACATGGTACCGCTGCTGATCAAAGCCTGCCTGTTTCACGACACTGGCCGTGAAGGCGATGGGGAAGACACGGTGGAGTGGGAGCGGGCCAGTGCTGACAACCTGAGGGAACATCTGCGCAACTGCGGCATGGCGCAGTCACTGGCCTGGCAGTGTGGTGAAGCAATTTGCCACAAGGATAACCCGGAGGGCTGCCAGCATCTGCCAGAGGCGATACAGACCCTGCGCAGTCTGCTCCATGATGCAGATACGCTGGAGGTTATGCGGGTAAGGGAATGTTTTTACATGGACCGGCTGGAGTGTTTTGCTGCCTGTCAGGATGATCAACAGAGGG
>NZ_JAHHPM010000240.1 GCF_024606345.1 Endozoicomonas sp. YOMI1 | reverse complement strand
TCTTTGCATTTTTTTTTGTCGTTACCAACCAACGCTTGTAGCTTTTGCAATATGAAAAGCGGCGTTGCAGCAGCGATGGCAGTTAAGACCGGGATGACCCTGAACGGGTTGAATGCAATGCAAGTGTTAACTCTCAAGTCCCGCTAATTTATTGGCAGCCAGGCCCCGTTGACAATCAGGAGTTCTATGCACGCGCTGTGGCCATGGCTGGCAGCTAAGCTCAGGGCCGTCCAGCCATCGTCAGTCTGCTCCTTGATATGGATGCCCGGAGCGGCCAGCAACGCTTCGAGACACTCTGCGTTGCCGTACATTGCAGCTATGTGGAGAGCCGTCCAGCCCTTGTAAGTCTTCTTGTTGACCCGGATGCCCGGAGCGGCCAGTAATGTCTTGATGGACTCTGTACTGTGGTATTTGGCAGCGATGTGGAGAGCTGTCTTGCCCTTGTTAGTCTTCTTATTGACCTGGATGCCTGGCGCGACCAGTAATGTCTTGACGGACTCTGCACTATCGTATTTTGCAGCGATGTGGAGAGCTGTCCAGCCCCTGCCATTCCTTTTATTGACCCGGATGCCGGAAGTGGCCAGCAACACCTTGAGGGACTCTGCACAGTCGTAACCGGCCGCTAAGTGAAGAACCGTCCAGCCAAAAATATCACTCTCACTGACCTTGATGCCGGGAACGGCCAGTAACACTTTGACGGACTCTGTACAGCCGCTTATGGCAGCGAAGTGGATGGCCATCCAGTCCCAGTTAGCGATGACATTGATATCTGCTCCTGCCTCGAGCAGCCATTTCAGACGCTCGGATTTGCCCCATAATGCGGCGATCATCAGGGGCGTGACGCTGTCGTTATCAATGGTATTGATATTTACTTCGCTGTTGGCAAGTAGCTCTTTCAGAAACCCGGTGTTGTTTTCTTTTTTGCTGGTATAGCGTTCGAGCATCCTGCCATTATCGAAGCTTTCATTGATATTTCTGCCCATGGCAGCCCATTGTTGACGGGCCTCGATTATGCCGATTTTGGTGGCCATATGCAGGGGCGTTTCGCCGTTCTTATTGGTGGCATTGACACTTGCTCCATGGGTAACCAACAGTTTCAGGCACTGGATGTTGCCGTTCTCAGCCGCGAGGTGCAGGGGCGTCTGACCATCCTGGTCAGCGGCATTGACATCGGCCTGGTGATCGATCAGCGTTTGGGCGCAATCCATATGGCCGGAATCAATGGCGATAGCTAACGGGTGTGCAGGCTGACCGGTGCGCGCCGAGCGGTAAGTGCGCGTTGCCAGACTGGCATCAAGGGCCAGCAGCATGTTCAGCGTTTTCAGATCCCCGGTACGGCAGGCATGAAGCATCAGGGATTCACAATA
>NZ_JAHHPM010000239.1 GCF_024606345.1 Endozoicomonas sp. YOMI1 | reverse complement strand
TCAGTCCTTTGACATCAGATTTCAGGAAAATATCAATCGGGGTGGTGAAAGGCAGTTAGAAATAACCCTCGATCTTCTTCTCCATCGACCCCGCCGAGTCATGGTCAATAACCCGCCCCTGCCGTTCAGAAGTCTTGGTCAACAGCATCTCCTGAATAATCTCTGGCAGCGTCGTGGCTTTTGATTCCACCGCGCCGGTCAGCGGGTAACAGCCCAAGGTTCGGAAGCGCACCCACCTCATCTGCGGGGTTTCACCTTCATGCAATGGCATACGTTCGTCGTCTACCATGATCAGCGTACCATCACGATTAACCACCGGTCGTTCTGCTGCGTAATAGAGCGGTACAATCTCAATATTTTCCAGGAAGATATATTGCCAGATATCCAGCTCGGTCCAGTTTGAGAGCGGGAAAACTCGAATACTTTCGCCTTTTTCCACTTTGCCGTTATAGGTATCCCACAACTCTGGCCGTTGGTTTTTCGGGTCCCAGCGATGATTTTTATCCCGGAAGGAGTACACCCGCTCTTTGGCACGAGACTTCTCTTCATCTCGGCGGGCACCACCAAACGCTGCATCGAATTTATATTTATTCAATGCCTGCTTCAGGGCTTCGGTTTTCATCACATCGGTATATTTTGCACTGCCATGATCAAACGGATTAATGTTGGCGGCCTTACCTTCCGGGTTGGTATGAACAATCAACTCCATCCCGTACTTTTTCGCCATCTGGTTACGGAACTCAATCATCGCCCGAAACTTCCAGGTGGTGTCCACATGCATTACCGCAGAAACGAAAAGCGATGAATTCCACATCGTCGGTGGCTACCGTTGGAACCGGTGACTTCAGCGTTTGGCGTTTGATTTTTTCAAAACCCAATTGGTGTCGTCCTTGATTTTTTATCTGCGACAAAGTTAGCTGGCTGCGTTTGTGAATGGCATCCGCGAAACTGGCTTTTTCTTCCTGGGTACACAGGCTCAGGCAGAAATCGGACTGCAGCTACTCCAGAGAAAACCTTGGGCAGAACTGATCGTAATTAACACCCCGTTCAGCCGGTGATTTGATAGAAGTGCCTGCCTGTGGGGCTGGTTTTTTAATTCTCTTTGCAGCCATACACAAACTCTGTATGCAAAGTAAATACAATATTTAGCCGAGAGGGCCTACTGAAGCTGAGTTTTGAAATATTCCGCCATGCTTTGCGGGCTGATATAAGTACCGGTTTTAGCCGCATCTTTCCAGGGCGGCTCATCATGAGTCATATTCCGTAGCTTCCATGCGGAGAACTGCCCATAAACATCGTACACTTCATCAAGCAAGCCCTGTTCATCAGCACTCAGGCTCACAGGATTAAACTCATCAGGCGTCTCAATCGCCCCACTGCCGAAGTTTTTGAAACGATGATACAGTTCCTGTACTACCGGCCCATGTTGCCAGGCTTCAATCGTATTGGTAAACAAAGCACGGTCAAAAATAGCCAGTGAAAACCCCTGAGCATAATAAACCAGTTTCTGCAGTTTGAGGTTGGAAATCAGATCACCCGGATCATCACTATTCGCTTTATTCAAAAAATAAGCGGCGACCTGGAATACATCAGCCATAACCATCCCCGTGTATGAAAGCTCAATCATTATAGCCAACGGCTGACAAAGCTGTAAGTTTTAAGCTGTAAGCCATAAGCAAAAAGGCTTTTAACTTACAGCTTACAGCTCATAACTTTTAACTCACCCCGTCCGCCAGATGACGAGTGTGTTAAGTTTCTTCCCTAAAGCATTTTCTCGGAGCGTTACTCTTTACTTATTAAAATCTAATACTATTATCTATTAATAATTAGTAGAACGGAGTCACATCATGCAAATCGCCATAGTCAACCAGAATGGTCAAATCACCATTCCAGCTCAGATGCGGGCGCAGCTTGAATTAAAAAAAGGGTCAGAGGTAATGATATCCATGACGCCTTCTGGAGAAATCATCCTGCAGGTACCTGACAAAAAAGCCAGGCCAAGTATTGATGAGATATTTGATCGCTTCCAGCCTTCTCTAGAGCCTGAAGAATTTGAAGCATTACTGGAAGATAACCGTTCGGAAATCAACCAGTGAAACGAATATTCCTTGATACCTGCATCCTGATTGACGCGTCCAACAGAAACAGCGAATTTTGCAGCTGGTCAAGATCATTACTGAGTGAGATTCGTGACAATGGGTCCATGCCGGGCTTCATTTCACCCATTGTTTTTTCAGAATTCAGCGCAGCCTTTCAAACCACTGCCGAGGTAGTGGCACAAATTGAGGCTCTTGAACTCACCATTCAACACCCCTGCGTAGAAAGTCTCCACCTTGCTGCCCGGAAGCACATTATTTACCGTCGCAATGGTGGTCGAAAAACAGGAACACTGTCGGATTTTTTCATAGGCTCACAGGCCGTTGTTGAAAAAGGTGTTCTGGCCACCAGAGACGTTACCCGGTTTAAAACTTACTTCTCAACTCTGCAGCTGATTACACCAGACAATCAAGGTTTGAGTTTAGAGTTCCCAAACCCAACCTTCCTGGCTCACCGCCAAACACAGGGAAAATCATGAAACCCCGCACCCTTATTTCTTACCTTTGTGCTCTTTGTGCCCTCTGTGGTTCAAAAAAAAGAAATCAAGTTTGCCTGAAGTGGTCATAGTTTCCGGATACACAGGAATCGGGTAGTATCAAAGCCCCCTTAAGGTGCGTCCAGATTGGCTGGTTATGCAAAATGAAAGACCTGACCCTGGTTCCGCTTGACCCCGGTTCCGCTTCAGTTGGTGATAGCGCTCCGGCAAGAGATAGGTTGTATATAAAGCGAGCTCCCTGAGGATTAATCGATGATCTGAAGTGAGCATGGCAACCATCTCGAATTTGCTCGTTGGGGATGGTTGCTATTAGCAGATTATGCGCCGGAACTATTGTACTTATAAAACTCTAAAGTCGAGATCAGCTTTGTACTTTAATAAAAGCTTGACAACCTCTGCTGAAGAATTTTTCGAAAAAGTGCTATACCTAATGGCGATTGTTGAAGCGGATTAGCTGGATCAATGTTATTTGGATTACCGCCTTTTGAAAGTAGTTGCTCTAAAATAATGGGTTTATCATGACTTGCTGCAAACATTACAGGAGTAGAAAAAAGCTGGCTTGACGGTATTGATTCTTTATTGATTGTTAGATAATTTTTGGTCAAGTTTTTAGTCAGTCTACTCGATAAAATGCCAGTCAGGGTTTGAATACAAGAAGCAGCTCTAAAGATAAGCTCAAACCCTGTTGTAACACTCCTTCGTAATGATCACCTGGTTATAAATCATTGACGGAAAAAGTAGTTAATAACTCCCCAGGCAAGTAATGAAAGCAAAGGCAAAAATTGAATTCGATACTCTATTTTTTTCAAGGCGGGGTTGTTCACTTCAATTTTCTCATTTGCTCTAAGAAATTTCTTTATCGCTTCATCATTAAAATCCATGTTGTAGCCATTAAATTTCTCCAGCACTTCTCCTACCATTTGCTGAACCCTAGCTGAATCAGCCCTTTTTATATCATCGTGCAAACGAAATCTTGTTTCTTTGGCACAATTGACTGCTCTTTGATACTTGTCATCTTGTGATTCGTAAGATTCGTTATTATCAAACACATCTAATAATGAAGTTAATAAACTTAAATTGCGTATGAGATACTCTGTCTGAGGTGATTTAGCCAAGGCTGCATCACAAGAGCCCCTGGATAAAGCTACAGCTTTCAAGTAACTTTGACCAGTACAAAACCATTTCAGAATTGAGCTTTCAACTGATTGACCTTCAGGTGTTCGAAAATGATCACATAAAATTTGAGCATTGCGATGTAATTGAGATTCAGGATCAGATTCTACTGTAGAGGAAAAACATGCCAGTTCAAGCAGTGTAGGATGGAGATGAGTTTTTTCTTGATTTAAATTCCTGATAGCCTCATCATGAGGAGCTATCCGTTCGTGCATATTAGCCCCGCAGTTTAATAAAAGCTCGATCATCTCTGCTGCTGCAGGAGTCTTGGAAGATTTTGCCAGAAATAATGGTGATTGTTGAATTGGATTAGCCGGATCAATATTATTTGGATTTCCACCATTTGCGAGCAGTTGCTCCAGAATAATGTGGTTACCAGAGTTTATTGCGTACAGGACAGGAGTATACCAAACCTGCCCTGGTGGTATTGTTTCATTCTCTCCAAAGTTGCCAATGGGTCTGAATCCAATATTAACATCCCCAGCGCAACGTAATTTGTAGTTGGGGTCAGCCTTGTACTCCAAAAGGATTTTCGTGGTCTTGGTGTAACCCTTTTTTATGGCCATGAGCAATCCGGTAATGCCAACTTTACTGGGGTTGTCAGGATCAAAGTGTTTGGATTTGGCCATCACCTGAATGACCTTCACTTGGTTTTCCTGCGCAGCAATAGTTAGCGCACTACTTTGATGGGAAGAAAGTGGATTGTTTTCACAGGGATTTGCCTGATAGTCGATTAGTGTCTCAACAACTGATGTATGACCATGCCGGGCAGCATATATCATCGGAGTGTCTTTTTCTCCGCTGAAAGACAGTGGGCAACTAAACCATTTTTCCCGTGTTCTTTCATCAGTACCCGATAATAAACGAGCAAGCTCCACGCCATCATCCGAGTTGCACAGAGTTTGAAAGCGAGAGGTTAAAGCCTCTGGTGTCATCTGAGCTATTGTGCCGGGTTGTGGGAGAACATTGGGCATTTCAAGCCGTGCTTTTTTAGCAGTGGGCTCAGATCTGATTTCAGCGCTGGTTATGGTGAAATCAGTTAAAGAGACGGTATCAGGTGCCGGGTGACTGCCATGTCTGCGAGGAATCTGGGGATCTCCCACTTTAACCGTGTTATCCGACTGGTTTTGCGGGATACCGGGTATGAACTGTGCGGAAGAAGTTAATGAATTATCGCAGATCATTGTTGTTGGACCTCAGTAATTTTTTCGATATATTTTTGGTCACTCTACTGGATGAAAGTGACATTCACATCATGTCGAACAAAGTGCAGAGTTGACCGAATAGAGCCCGAACCTGGGATTTTCACGGCAATTTATATTAAAACTTGTTTAGTCAGACTGGACTATCGGTTAAAAGTTCCCCTATTGAGAGATAACTGGCAAAATCAGCCAGCATTAAACAATTGAATTGAGACCCTGCAGTCAGATCCCGATTTACGGTTCAGCCGTTATTTTCCTTTTGCTTCAGAGCTTTGATTACGGCAACAGGCATGCCACTATTGGACTATTAAATTGTCAGGTACTGGTCAGGGAGGACTGGCCAGCCATACTGATAACCATCAGGGT
>NZ_JAHHPM010000238.1 GCF_024606345.1 Endozoicomonas sp. YOMI1 | reverse complement strand
ATAATCCTTAACCACCGCATCCGGTGGGACCGGCCGACCATTCAACGCCAGGCCCTTCTGGCAACATTCCTCTTTGAAGCGCGCTATCCCCAGTCGGCCTTCCGAGCTATCCGGGAAATCCTTCACCACCGCATCCGGTGTCACCTGCCAGCCATTCAATGGCAGTCCCCTCAGGCAACATTCCGCTTTGAAGCGCGCCAGTCCCAGTTGACCTTCCGGACTATCCGGGAAATCCCTGACCACTACCTCCGGTGTGACCTGCTGGCCATTCAACACCAGGCCCCTCAGGCAACATTGTTCCAGAAAGCGCGCTAGTTCCAGGGTTGCCTTGACTGCCTGATAATCTCTTACCACCGCCTCCGGTGGAACCTGCTGACCATTCAACGCCCAGCCCCTCAGGCAACAGTCCGCTTTGAAGCGCACCAGCTCCAGGGTTGCTTTGGCTGCCTGAAAATCCTTAACCACCGCATCCGGTGGGACCGGCTGGCCATTCAAGGCCAGCCCCCTCAGGCAACATGCTTCCTCAAAGCGGGCCAGCTCCAGTATTGCTTTGGCTGCCTGATAATCCTTAACCACCGCATCCGGTGGGACCGGCTGAGCATTCAACGCCCAGCCCCTCAGGCAACATTCCGCTTTGAAGCGCGCCAGTTCCAATGTTGCCTTGACTGCCTGATAATCCTTAACCACCGCCTCCGGTGTGACCTGCTGGCCATTCAACGCCCAGACCCTCAGGCAACATTCCGCCTTGAAGCGCGCCAGCTCCAGGGTTGCGTTGACTGCCTGAAAATCCTTAACCACCGCCTCCGGTGTGACTGGCTGGCCATTCAACGGCAGTCTCCTCAGACAACATTCCTCTTTGAAGCGCGCCAGCTCCAGGGTTGCCCTGGCTGTCTGAAAACCCTTAACCACTGCATCCGCTGTGACCTGCTGGCCATTCAACACCAGGCCCCTCAGGCAACATTGTTCCTGAAAGCGCGCCAGCTCCAGTGTTGCGTTGGCTGCCTGAAAATCCTTAACCACCGCATCCGGCGTGACCCGCTGGCCATGCAGCACCAGACTCCTCAGGCAGCATTCTTCTTTGAAGCGCGCCAGCTCCAGTGTTGCCCTGGCTGCCTGCAAATCCTTAACCACTGCATCCGGTGTGACCTGCTGGCCATGCAA
>NZ_JAHHPM010000237.1 GCF_024606345.1 Endozoicomonas sp. YOMI1 | reverse complement strand
AGGTATTCCTTACCAGTCTGGTAAGCTGGTTTGCTGGGTTCACTGAATAGTTACCTGTTTGCCGTGGTTTGGGAAAATTAACGTACAAATGGGTGTATTGGAGCGGTTCGGAGGGTATTGCTCTTGCAGGGAACAACGATGTTTCTGTTTACCAATGATTTGAGGCTGAGTGATAACCGGGCCTTGATGCAGGCAGCCGCCAGCTGTAAACACTTGGTGTGCGTCTATTGTGTTGACCCTGCCTGGTTTAAGCCAGGCCGTTACCAGTCAAGGGTGATGGGCGATCATCGCTGGCGTTTCCTGAAGGAGAATATTCAACACCTTGAATCAAAGCTTAAAGAGCGACGGCAAAAACTGCTGGTGCGTTTGCAAAATCCGTATCAAGCGATCGAACAAATGCTGAATGCCCATAAAATTGATACTGTCTATCGCAGCCGTAATATTGGCTACCAAGAGAGTGCCTATTGGCAAACTCTCAAGCAGAACTTCCCGGCAGTCACGTTTAATGAAGTTGAAACGTTTACGCTCTTCCACCAGAACGATCTGCCATTTGCCCTGGACGAGCTGCCGGAAACATTTACTCAGTTCCGAAAGCAAGTAGAAAATCTGCCAATCACCGAAGCAGCAACCGCACCGGATATCATGCCAGGGCCAATGCCCGGTTTGAATTACCATTCTGACTGGTTACCGGCAAAGGCCAAAACCAACAGTCCGTTTACCGGTGGTGAAGCGGCAGGGGCAGAACATCTGAAACAATATTTCTCAGCGCTGCAGCCAACCACCTACAAGGAAACACGGAACGCCTTGCAGGGTTGGGAGACCTCAACCAAATTTTCTCCCTGGCTGGCCCACGGTTGTCTCTCCGTCCGGCAGATTTTCCAGGCACTCAGGCACTATGAGTCAATGATTATGGCCAATGAATCCACCTACTGGATTCTGTTTGAATTGCTGTGGCGAGAATATTTTCAATGGTACGCCCTGAAGCAGGGTGTTCGGCTGTTTTCATCCAGAGGCATCAGGGACAAGTGCAGGTTGTCCTGCTTTTATCCGGAACGGTTTCAGAAATGGTGCGCCGGTAATACGCCCTGGCCCATTGTGAATGCCTGCATGAAAGAGCTGCGGGCCACCGGTTACCTGTCCAACCGTGGGCGGCAGATTGTGGCCAGCTGCTTTATTCATGAACTGGGGATGGACTGGCGCTACGGTGCAGCCTGGTTTGAGCAGCAGCTGGTGGATTATGACGTGGGCAGCAACTGGGGCAACTGGCAGTATCTGGCGGGCGTGGGTGCTGACCCGAGAGGCAGTCGCCATTTTAATCTGGATAAACAGGCTCTGCAGTTCGATCCTGATGGCAGCTATATCAACCGTTGGAAGGGTCATAAAACCTACCCTCTCGACAGTGTCGATGCCGCCGACTGGCCCATCATGCCATAATCATTCAGCGGCCAATAGCTGATTTCACTGAAATACCTTGCAGACAATCAATAGAAATCTCAAAGCACTCACACCGACATATACCGCTACTGGGCCTTATAAAGGCTTACCTCAAAAAAAGAGTGTTCTACGAAGTTTATCATTGTTCGCACAAGGAAGAGACCTGTCCCAGTCTGATGGCGAATGCGTTAAGGAACAAAAAAACTATGCGAAAGTAACCACTGCTGAACAGCTTCAACGGCAAATTGAAGAAAGAGCATCAGAAATTTTGGACAGGCTAACGCCTGGAAGCTGCTTATTAATCGACTTTGGTAATGGTGAGCACATCGCCATGGTTCTGCGCTCCAATCGTGGTGAATTTGAATATTTCTCCTATGGGGCTACCAATGAAATGTGGAACAAGCTTAAACAAAATTTCGGCTGGAATGAGGTACAGAGGAAAGAGGGAGAAACTGTCAGCTATCATGAAGTCAAAAAAAGGGTGTGCCGAGACATTGTGGAAGAATATGACTACACCAGTGATCAACGCAATGTTCTGCTGACTGATGTTGATGTCGATAAAATGAGTGTAAGAGCAAAAAAACTATTCGAAAATCAAAACTACAGGCCCATCGGTTTTAACTGTGCGAAATTTGCAACTAATGTACTAAAGTCAGGCTATAGCCATATCTATGGTCGGGTACGTAATATGCACAAAGTTCAAATGCCAGAGGATGTGTTGAGGTTTGCCCGTGAACTTCAATACATAGCCTGTAAGGCTGAAAATAGCTCAGATGACCGTCTGGAAAAAGAAATTGACGGGCGTTGCGATCTTGATGGTGTCAGGCAAATATATAATTCAGAAGTTGCCCATGCAAAGTACCATCATCACAAAGTGGCTGACTTATTGGCAACGAAACCGGGTGATGGATGAAAAACAATAAACACTATTCTACCCTCAGGCTGATTCTTGGAGACCAGCTCAATGCCCGCCATAGCTGGTTCAGCAAGCAGGATGATGAGTGTATTTATGTGATTGCCGAACTGCTTCAGGAAACCGGTTATGTTAAGCATCATGTACAAAAAATCTGTGGTTTCTTTCTCGCCATGGAACAGTTTGCTACGGCATTGCAGAAAGCGGGGCATCAGGTTCTGCACTTGACGCTGGATGAAACCAAAGACTTTACCGACCTGCCTTCATTGATTCTCCACCTGTGCCAGCAATATTCAGTGACCCGTTTTGAATACCAGCGGCCCGATGAACACCGTTTGTTGGCACAATTAAGGGACTTTGAGCCAGGTATATCCATTAACAAAACCAGTGTTAAAAACATCTCCAAAAAAGAATGGGATACCGAACATTTTCTGGTTCCGTTTGAGGAGCTTGCCAAACGGTTCAAGCCCGGTAAGCCCGGCAGGATGGAAACGTTCTACCGGAAGATGCGCCAGCAGCATAATATCCTGATGTGTGATGGCCAGCCGGAAGGCGGGCAATGGAATTATGATGCGGATAACCGCTGTAAGCTCAAAGCTGCTGACCTTGACGGGATTCCGGAACCGTTAGTGTTTGCCAGTTCCACCGCGTCAGTACTGGAGCGGCTTAAACGGCATAAGGTACAGAGCTTTGGTGATATTGGCACTCATCTGCTCTGGCCGATTACACGTCAGCAGTCATTAGCATTACTCAATTATTTCTGCACCTGTTGCCTGCCACATTTTGGCCAGTTCCAGGATGCCATGACTGCGAACAGTGACCATCAGTGGAGCCTCTACCATTCCCGGCTCTCCTTTGCCCTGAATACCAAAATGCTCCACCCGAAACAGGTGATCGATAAGGCGATCAACGCCTGGCGGGAAAACCCTGAGGCGATTTCTCTGGCGCAAATAGAGGGCTTTGTCCGTCAGATCCTGGGCTGGCGTGAATATATCCGGGGTGTTTACTGGAGCAATATGCCGGACTATGAATCCATGAACTTCCTGAATGCGCAAAGCGATCTGCCTGACTGGTTCTGGACCGGTCAGACACAGATGAACTGTATGCGCCATGCCATTACTCAGTCATTGCAGTATGCCTATGCACATCATATTCAGCGGTTGATGATTACCGGCAACTTCTGCCTGCTTGTGGGTATTGATCCTGATCAGGTCGACCAGTGGTATCTGGGTATTTATATTGATGCGATTCAGTGGGTGGAGCTGCCCAATACCCGGGGCATGTCACAGTATGCGGACGGTGGCATGGTGGCATCGAAACCCTATGCGGGCAGTGGCAATTATGTGCAGAAAATGAGTGACTATTGCTCAGGCTGTGTTTACCACGTAAAGGAAAAAGAGACAGCAAGCGCCTGTCCTTTAAACAGTCTTTACTGGTATTTTATGGAGAAACACCGGAAGTTGTTGCGGCACAATCCACGGACCGCCCTGGTTTATAAGGGGTGGGATAAGAAGAGTTCAGCTGACAGGGATGCCATCCTGAAGCGGGCTCAGTGGTGTGTTAATCATTTGAACACCCTTTAAACATTTGAAAACCCAATAGAGCCGCCGCTGAGGGAAGCTCATCGGCAGGGCATCATTGAGAAATGGTTTCTGCATTCCCGCGAAGGACCCCATAAGCGTGGGAGCTGATCATGGCTTGAGGTGGTTCACAATAATAGCGAGTGTCTCTTCAACTTTGTCAAACCGGCTATCAATCTTATCAAGTCGGTTATCAATCTTATCAAGTCGGTTATCAATCTTATCGAGTCGGTTATCAATCTTATCGAGTCGGTCATCAACTTGATCGAGTCGGTCATCAACTATATCGAGTCGATTTTCAATCCTGTTGAAGCGTTCACGGTTTTCCTGCTGGTTGGCATCCACCTTTTTGTTGAGTGTTTCGATCGCTATTTCATGCCGCACACTGTGCAGGAACAGTTTTTTAATATCATTCTGTGAGTTTTTAACGCTGGTCTCTATTTGATGAATGGCATTCCAGAGCGCATCACTGTCTTTATCGTGGTTCATAAGGACAACTTCTGATTATTTTTGATGCGTTGAGAATAGCAGATAATCGCCTCGTTCCCGGGTTTCTTTGAGGGAACGAGGGTGTGCGTGGTATGGGTATTAGCAATTTTCTTTACTAATCTATCAGGCAGGTTTTAGTACCCAGGCCTTACACCATCCTTCCGGTTCTACGGAGTTTGCCGGAAAAAGCCTGCAACCCTGGTTATCCGGGGTATAGAGTGCGCAATTCTCACACTTTCGTCCTTCCTGATAGCCATCTATGGATTTAGCGGCTGCCTGTGTCTTTTTGTAGGAGAGCCCCATTGCGGTAGGGTTGGACTCATCCAGTGCCGGGAGTGCATCAGCCCGGGCCTGACGGATGGGAATATTAAGAAGGGGAATAAGCGCAGAAGCAGCGGCCAGTTGTAAAAACCGACGCCGGGTGGGTCCACGCTTTTCAGAATCGAATGATTTCTCAGACATGGGGATACCTCATCGTACTTTTATGTTTTTTAAACCTGATGGTATCAGGGTTTAAAACTTTTTCACTTGTACGAGTAGGGATATCTCACGGATCATGGGGGAAATCAATCCTCAAGGGCACTCTGGGAGGCTGTCCGAGTAGGCGCTGATCTCGAATATCGTTTTGATGCCAGCCGCCGTAAGTGCTTTTCGTGAAAACTCAGGATCGGCTTTTTCGCTTGATGATACCAATCACTTCCCGACGCAGGGAGTAGGCGCTTAATGTCTTGTTGAGGCTCAGGTTGCACTCTATACCGGTGATGCTTTTCATTTTGACGGGTCCACCACCACGCTGGATAAGATAAAGGCTTACGGTGCTGAGACGTTGGTTGGTGGCCGGGGTGCTGTTGTGCGTGGTCGGGATCATGTTGATGCCGCTATCGAGCAAAGTCGTACTTTCCTCAAGACCATAATTGATCAGGTAGGGACCGTTTATAAAAACAGGGGAACGTTAGGAATTGTCCCGAAATAACTTCGACATTTTGAACTTGATCTCCGTTCATCCTGAGCTTGTCGAAGGGTGATTGGCACAATACATGAGGCCG
>NZ_JAHHPM010000236.1 GCF_024606345.1 Endozoicomonas sp. YOMI1 | reverse complement strand
GCTCGACGGCAGCAGGACTGACCGTTGAGAACCTGCCGGGAAATGCTTCCTTCAGGGCATTGTAAACGGCTTGTGATGAACCGTCCTGAATCAGAATGTGCTCAAACTCTGAAAATGGACTGTCTTCATCAAACGCCATGACTTTGCGGGAAAATATTTCCAGACACTGCACCCATAGCCACAGGATAAAAGTAGGCAGCGCGTCCTTTTTAGCTTGATTTGTCCAAGAGTGATAGGAGACATTCAGCCCTGTCAACTCGTTAAATTTACGGTGTAGATCCGCCAGGGTATCGCAGTTTCCATCACCAGAGGAGGCATCGATCAGTGAGAGGATAAAATCCAAAGGTCGGATATTTCGCTCTCGTATAGTAAAACCAAGCTGTTCCGCCATACTGAGAAGTTCTGTCCGATCAAAACAGGTCAGCAGTTTTTTTTAACTAATCTACTATTTGTAGTACTCATCCAGTAATTCCCACAACGACTGAAAGCCCGCTGTTCCCAAGGTCTGGAAGCTTACAGGACAATTTCAGCTACGCAGTCTAAAATAGATGATGCTTTTGGCAAAATAGCAACACAGTATCCTATGCCTACCTCTCATAATCATTCGGTTACTACTGACCTCATTGATCTTGTCTTTGAACAAGTTCAAGAGATTCCCGATCCTCGCTCACAAAAAGGGCGCTCATCAAATATTTCCATTTCCGATTTGTTTATGTATGCCCTTGCTGTTTTTCATAACAAAAATCCATCGTTACTGGCCTGCGATGACAAACGTGAACAGCCCACTATCAAGGAAAACGCCAAGAGTTTATATCATGTTCAAAATATACCCTGTGATACCTATCTGAGATCAATAATTGATCACGTTAAGACAAAGCATATTCGACCACTGTTTCTCGCCCTTTTTGCTTATTGTCAGCGTCTTGGGAAATTGAAACATTTTCAATATTTTAAAGAGGGCTACCTGGCTCCCATTGATGGCACACAAACTTTTACGTCAAAGAGTATCAATTGTAAAAACTGTTGCACAAAAAACGCCGACAATCCTAAAAAAACAACTGTTTTCTATCATCAGTTATCCGCGATCTGTCTTGTAAAGCCAGGATTGAAAACAGTTCTGCCGTTAATGCCAGAACCTATTACTCAACAAAAAGATGCTTCCAAAAATGACTGTGAAGTGCGCGCCCTTGAACGCATTCTGGAAGATCTCTCCAGGGAACACTACCACCTGAAATTGGTACTGGGTTTAGATGGTCTCTATTCCAAGGGGCCAACCCTTAAACTCATCCGGTCTTATGGTCACAATTTTATCGCTGTTGCCAAGGACAGTGATCATGAGGCTTTGCTGGAAGCCGTTGATGATCTGGACCGGGAAGGCAAAGTCCGTCGGTTCACTTATACCGACAAACGGGGTCACCGGCATTCGTTTCGCTACGTAAACGATGTTCCACTCAATAAGTCACATCCTGATTTTATGGTCAATTATGTCGACTATGTGGAAACGGATTCGGATGGAAAAATAAAGTACTGCAATAGCTGGGTAACCAGCCTGCCCATTCACAACCATATGTGTTGCATGAAAATCATGCGAGGAGGACGCGCACGGTGGTTAATTGATAATGAAACGTTCAATACACTGAAGAATTTGGGTTACAGTCTTGAGCATAACTATGGTCATGGTGAAGAGAATCTGGCAAGCAACTTTGCCTGTCTGATGTTTCTTGCCTTTCTGATTGATCAAATTGTTGAGCTTTCCTGCCCATTATTTAATGAAGCGCTGGAGGCTAACAAGCGGAAAAAGATTTTTTGGGAAAAGCAGAGGAATTTTTTTGAGATTTTTGTGGTTAGTTCCTGGGTGTTATTCATGAAGGGGCTGATCTTGCAGGGTACACCTGAACCAAAACCGAAAGGCAAGCGAGTGAAACCAAGTGAACAGCCAAAACGGAAAATGATCAGCATCCGGAGTTTATTCCCTGATACGGCATAGTTACCAAATAATAACCCATTTTCTTCAGTGAATTTAAGTTAACCTATGGATCAGATTTTGTTCTGAGTTTTTTTTTTGTGTCCAAAAAAGTAATGAGACAATTAAGGAAAAATCTCAGGGCGGTTGCACCTGATGTACGATAGTTTATATTTTGTTGTACTCATGATTGCCAGCGTTGTTGATCGTATATTCCCAGACAATCCAGATCGTAATTCAGGCCGAATTCTCA
>NZ_JAHHPM010000235.1 GCF_024606345.1 Endozoicomonas sp. YOMI1 | reverse complement strand
TGCACGGGCCAAGTCTAGCAGGGCTTGTTGCGTTCGTTGCTTTTTATTTCAACTGCCCGCTTCCCGCCACCCGCTGCCCGCTGCCCGCTGCCCGCTGCCCGCTGCCCGCAAAAGCATAAGCGGTTCCGGCTTTTCGGGTAGCTTCGGAGAAATGAAGAAGTTATTTCAGGGCAATTCCCAAGAACAGCAGCTACTCCCCCTTCTTCATGTCCAAACCCAATTCATAGAGATCTTTCTTTCTCAGCCCGGTCAGATCAGCAACCACTGCAGCCGCTTTTTTAATAGGCAAATCCTGTAACAGGCGTTGCAGCATTTTTGCAATTTCCCGACTGATTTCAGAATCTTCTTCCTCTTTATAGCCATCGATCAGCACCACAAACTCGCCACGCTGCTGATTGGCATCTGATTGCAAAACGGCCTGAACCTCAGACACCGTCCCGGTCATCACGGTTTCAAAGGTTTTAGTGATTTCCCGGGCGAGAGCAATATACCTGTCTCCACCAAGCACTGTTTCGAGATCTTTCAGAAGCTCCATAATACGGTGTGGCGACTCATAAACCCCCCAGGTACTGGAAAAAGCCGCCAACGATTCTATTCGCTTGCGACGCCCGGTGCCTTTAGCGGGCAGAAAACCTTCAAAATAAAAACGGTCAATGGGCAAACCACTGACTGACAGCGCGGCGATAAATGCGCAGGCCCCGGGTATGGGAACCACCCGAAATCCAGCCTCTCTCACCGACCGGACCAGATAAAAGCCAGGATCAGAAATTAACGGCGTACCGGCATCACTGATTAAGGCAACCGTCTCCCCCGCCTGCATACGTCGCACAATCATCCCGGCCTGATGACGTTCATTGTGGTCATGACAGGGGATCAGTGGAGTATCAATACCAAAGTGATTCATCAAACGCTTACTGTGCCGGGTATCCTCTGCGGCAATAACGTCAACCTGACGAAGCACCTCTATGGCCCTGGGCGTCATATCACCCAGATTACCCATGGGTGTAGAAACGATATAAAGAAGTGAGTCAGACATGACCGTAAAGAACCGATGTAATTTTTCAGGCAATATCTTACCATTTTGATCACTTCACAACCGAAAAGAATTATGCTGGAGTAACATATCCGGGCAACGTTTTCAGTACATCTCCCGAGCAGGAGAACACTGGGACGGGTAAGACCGGGCAGTTAAATGGTTTGAGTGTCATTGTGCGCTCTGCCGTCATTCCTTTTTTTCAGTCGCTCTCTCCTCATTACCAGCAGCCTGCGGCCAATAATAATGAATCAGTGTCGTATGATTCAAGACCAGTTGCACTACCCAGCCAATTAATGCTGAATGATATCTGCCAGGGTGCTGGATTAGTCGCTCAACTGGCGGGAGCCTGGGTTCCGCAAGTGGAAGCGTTGGCTGATGTGGCTTCCAAATTATGTTTCGCTGGTAGTTTTGGCGGTAAAGCCATCGAATACATGCAACAAAAATGGTCCATAAGGGAAGCAGGGCGGTTGCACCTGGTGTACGATAGTTTATATTTTGTTCTACTCATGATTGCCAGTGTTGTTGATCGTATATTCCCAGACAATCCAGATCGTAATTCAGGCCGAATTCTCA
>NZ_JAHHPM010000234.1 GCF_024606345.1 Endozoicomonas sp. YOMI1 | reverse complement strand
ACTGCGGATCGTGGACGATGCGGACAACGTGGGGGCCACGGCCGAGCAGGACGTGATTATCCCTCGGCCGACGGTTAACCAACTGACCGATCATACTGGCACACCTACGTTAACCGGCACAGCAGAGCTTTCCGGTTCACAGCTACTGACTGTTACTGTCAATGGAAAAACCTACTCTTATGACCCCGCTATCAATGATCCTTCTCCACTGACTTATGATCAGAGTAAAGGCACTTGGACCCTGAAGATTCCTGAAGAAGATAAGTTGCTTGAAAATGTTTATGACGTTGATGCACATATTGTTACGCCAGATGTAGGGAGTTTATCCGATGATACCCACAATGAGCTTATTGTAGATACGACACCTGTCGCTCCCATTATGTATGCAACTACCAGAGGTACCAGTCTGTTTAGTGACTTTCAGCATCCGTTACCTCCGGGTAAAGCGTATCGTATTGATGTCAAAGCTGACTCTTTAGGCTATCAGACAGACAATGCTGGAAATGTTCTGGAAATTGGTAGAGAAACTTTATATGGAGGTAAAAATTTTACAAACCATGTGCTGGAGTTGAAAGCGAATCATGGGGATTACAATATCTTTGCAGATATCAAGTCTATATCAGGTGAAGTATTTCAGTTTACCTTCGACCATGCAATACGTAATGACAATGGTGGCAGTGAGTCTGCTGTAGAAGTCTGGGTCCATGATCTGGATTCAAATGGCAAAGTCATTAATAAGACTTGGATTACGACCATTACTCCAGGAGATGTCTTTGATCTTAAGACACAAACTTTTTATTTTGTGGCTGCTGGTAAAAATACCCGTTTGGAGATATTAGCTGCCGATCGTGACGAGAGTGATAGTACTGGTGCTATCATCGACAATATTCGAGTTGAGACTGTCGGTTACCAGAAAACGTCCAGTATTCCGTTGAATGTTGTCGCTGCGACAGTAAACGACAATGAAAGTCTGACCGTTACTGTTTCAGACATTCCTGTGGGCGTCACTCTAACAGACGGGACTCATTCGTTCACTGCTACGGCAGGTTCCACTTCCATCGACATTAGTAACTGGACTCTTGCCAATATGGAGTTGCAACCAGCACCCGATTTTGTTGGAAATGTCTCTCTGACCTTTAAGGCGACTGCGCAAGATAAAGGTGGTGATAACAGTACGGAAAGCGTACTTGATCTTAACTACACTATTTTTCCGGATGTTCTTCCGGGTAATCGTCAAACTGATACTCAAGGTGTTGAGACATTGAATGGTAGTGCCAACAACGACGCCATTAATGGCCTTGCCGGTAATGACACCATCAAGGGAAATGCCGGAGACGATATCCTTAGTGGCGATGAGGGGAATGACAGGATTGAAGGTGGTGCGGGTAAGGACTTTATCGATGGGGGTGAAGGAAACGATCTACTTATTGGTGGTGCTGGCTCTGATCATTTTATTTTCAAAATAGCAGACTTGCTGGATGGAGAAACTGCACAGATGGATTTCATCGAGAATTTTGTTTTGGGCGACCCCCAGAGCGAAAACAGCAACGCGGATATTCTGGATCTTTCTGGCCTTGTTGATTTTGGTGTTAATGAAACCGTCAATCCAGCGACTCTGCAGGCAAAGGGAATTTCTGCAAAGTACCAAAGCGGAAAGGCATTTATCGAGTTTACAGCAGATACCCTTGATGGTAAGGGAGACAAGCTCACCATTGTTTTTGACAAAACCACTGGCTGGAGTGACCTGGATGGATCGGGCATTGATGGCAATGATGTACTTCAACAGCTGATTAACAACGGCCAGCTGATCGTTTAAATACTAATAATTGAATTAGAAAAGGAGCGAAAAAGCATGTTTCTGAAGTTTTTACCAGTATCGATATTGTCTGCAGCGGTGTTAACAGCCAATGCTCAGGCAGATACTCTGCTGGATTCTATCAATCAGACTCTGGCGACCAATCCGGAAATTCTGATTCGTACTACCGAAGCGGATGCCCGTATGGATGAAATTACTCAGGCTAAGGCCGGGTATCTGCCCAGTGTGGATTTTACGGCCGGGATTGGTTATGAGAACAGCCGTAACAGCACAACAATTGGTGCGTTTAATGTGGGCGATGCTGACAGTAAAGACCAGGACAGAACCCGCCGGGATGCCTCCCTGATTGCACGTCAAATGTTGTTTGATGGTTTTGCGGTTGGCAGTGAGGTGGATCGCCAGAGGGCGAGGCAGGCCTCAGCTGCCCAGGAAGTGTGCTCGGTAGCCAGTAATACGGCACTGCAGGTGACTCAGGCCTATATCAATGTAATGCGTCAGCAGTCCATCGTTGAACTGATGCAGGCCAACTCCGCAGAGCATGAGCGTGTAGTTGAACTGATTGAAAAACAGGGGCGCAAAGGTCGCAGTAATGAGGCCGATGTGGCTCAGGCCCAGAGTCGTCTGGTGCTGGCCAGGGCCAATGAGATCAGTTCCGAGTCTGTACTTCGTGATGTAAAAACACAATACCAGCGTCTGGTGGGTAATCTCCCGGCTTCTTATACATTGCCTCAAGTGCCTGCAGGTACACCGGTTTCTCTGGATGCGGCGTTAAAGCTGGGTACAGAAATTCATCCGGTGATGAAATTGGCCAGTGCTGATGTGCAAGCGGCGGAGGCTCAATATGAAGCGAGTAAGAGTGCCTTTATGCCCCGCTTTGAGCTGGAGGTGGGGGCCAACTGGAATACCGATGCCAATGGTGGCAAAGGGGATACCTATAGCCATGTCGCCAAAGTGAATATGACGTATAACCTCTACAACGGTGGTGGTGATAAGGCCCGCCGCAGCCAGACCAGCAAACTGGTGAATGAGGCGATTGAAGTGCGCAACCGGGCCCGTCGTCAGGTGGAGGAAGAGATTCGTCTGGCCTGGGTGGCTATTGATTATGGATCTCAGCGTTTACGGCCGCTGGAGGAGCATGTGGTTCAGGCAGGGAAATCCAGAGAGCTTTATGACAAGCAGTTCCTGATGGGAAGTCGAACGTTGATGGATCTGCTTGATAGCCAGAATGAGTATACGTCTGCCCGGCAGAGTGAAATCAATGCCCGTTATGATCTGCTGTTTAACCAGTTCCGCCTGTTGAATAGCACAGGTTCATTATTGACGGCAATGGATGCCAGCCTGCCGGTTGAGAATACTTGTGGTGTGAAAGTGGTGGCTGCACGTTAAGCCGATAGTCAATGGGGCAAGTTTCCTTGCCCCATTTGGCGTTAACCGTCGCCTTTCAGCTTACGCTTAAGAATATCGTAAATTTCCTGTTGATCCCTGCTGTGGACAAAGCGAAGTGCTTCTCTCAGCGTTGGCAGACTGCCGACAATCATCGGACAGTCCAGTAGCTGTTCAAGTTTTTCCATATGCTTGATATCCGGGCGTACCTGTTTGACCGGTGTCTCTTTAATCTCGGCAGAGCCTATCACCAGCTCTGCAAGACTGATCTGATGCAACAGACTTTTAATACTGAGGAGCGCGAAAGCAAGGTGCAGACGTGAATGTGGGAATGGGTTATTGAAGCCGTAGCAGATCATCCGGCTGTACATCTCAATCTGCACAAGCGTGCTGTCATGGCAGCCCAGAGGGTTATCTATGCTATCCATACTGTGCAGGCCAAGCATATCCTGGCTCAGATCCTGTATGGTTAACTTCTGCTGACCGAAAAATGGCCTGATCGATTCCATAGCTGTACTCCACTGCAAGTCATTTCCAGTCTTTTATATCATTGATTTTGCAGAGGATGGTCTAACAACGCAGGCAGTATTGCTGACAGAATAACTTCATCATTTTACTCAGTCTGGGAAGAGTTCGCCGCCCGCTGCCCGCAAAGGCACAGGTGGTGTCGGCTTTTCGGGTGGCGGGCAGCGGGTAGCGTCTGTAGAAATGTGGAAGTTATTTCAGGGCAGTTCCATAGGGTAAATTCAGGGTACGTGATAGCCCATTGGCATCTGTTCATCGTACTGCAGCCAGACTTTATTCAACCATGTCTCAGAGCCCAGCCAGTCAAGCACCCACTTCAGGCCCTGCCCCATGTTTTCCTGGTTCCAGGCAAGCAGACAGCCGTCGTTATAATGCAGCTCAGGCACTTCTTTGCGAACCAGCAAGCCTGCTTCGATATAGGGTCTGGCAAAGTGATTGGGCAAAATAGTAGCCCCCAGCCCTCTTAACAGGCATTCAATCGCGGCTCTGAAACTGGGGACCAGAAGCACCTGCTGATTTTCCAGCAGCAGGTTGTAGCCATGACGGTAAAACCGTGAAGTATCCTGGATACAGATAGAGCGGTGTTCCTGCAGCTCTGCCATTGACAGAGGCTCTTGTTGATCCGCCAGTGGGTGGTCGGGGCAACCACAAGGTCCCAGGCCATATTCCCCATTGAGCGCCAGGCAAAGCGATCCTGATTGAGAATGGCTTCCGGGATATCCTGGGGTGCGACAATCACAATCTGACAGCGGCCATGAAACAGGGAGTCCCAGGAACCGTTATAAACTTCGGTGTTGATCACCAACTCTGTTTCCGGCCGAACTTCCTGAAAATCATGGATCAGGTCGTAGACCTTGCCCTGATTGACCACGTTATCCAGGGCGATACGCAGCTCCTGCTCCCATCCGGTAGCCAGTTGTCGTGTACTGTTTTCAAGCTCCTCCAGGGCGGCAAGCAGTTTATCGGTATGCTCAATAAAGTGTTCACCGGCGGGTGTCAGTTCAACTCGTTTGCTATCACGCAGAAACAGTTGTACGCCCAGGCGGTCTTCCAGTTTCCGAACGGTATAGCTGATTGCCGAGGGCACTTTATGCAGATGAAAATACCAGGAAAACCGTTGCAACTATCGTCGAGAAGTGGAAAAACTCTGCAAAGGAAGTGGTCGACACTGTTATAAGGAAATGCCAGCTTGATAAGGGTGAAGAAATGAAGCGTTTAGTAATGAGAAAATTGAGGGGGGAAATCTTGCAAGATATCAGGCGCTATCATCCAGATAAGTTTCAGGAAGGTAATAAAGGGGTTGTTCAGTATCTGAACGCTATTTATGGATTTATGAAATAACCCTCACAGTTATCGTGTTTGAAATAATGAAATTTGTGTCAACTCCTCCGCATTTGTAGCGGTGGAATTCCTTGTGCATACTCAAAAAAGATAATTATTATTAATTACCAAATTCAACCATACAGTTTAACCCCCATATTTATTAAATAATTCTATGATTTGAAAGGGCCTTTCATCTTCCAAAGTAAAGCCTTCATTAAGATCTTCAAGAAAGCATCGATCTTTATTATTAACTGAAATTTTTACCTTTGGGTCTGCACCATTTACAAGTAACAACTCAATAATATCAATAGGAATGTTAGGGTTAGCACATGCTGCCATTAAGGGTGTTACATTTGTACGACAACGTAATTCGCCAAAATTACAGTGGATGCTTTGTGGATTTAGCTTAACCATAGTTTTAATATCTTTTTCAATTTCTTCAGTGTATTCATCGAACGTACTGTCAGCATACGGTAACGAGCAACCAGTAAAAAGAGCATCCAAAAGCATAGGATTCCCTTTGGGTTCATATGATAAATAAGGTTGCTGTCTGTACGTTGGATTTTCATAGTCCTCTTGGTAGTGGTTGTATTTATTCATTAACTCCACAATTTGTTTAGAATAATCCTGTTTATTTTTACAAATATCACGACACTTGATTGGAATGGTTATTTCTTGCTGACAAATTTCTCTTAATTCCATATTCGTAGCTGCAAAATTACAAATATTCCTTCCCCAGGCTTTCGCTGCTTTTTAATGAGAAGGTTTTGTGGTTTAGGGCGACGGGGTTGGGGGGAGAGGTTGTTCCAACTTAACACCGCAGCATATAACCATCGCCTTTGAAGATGTGGAGGTGTTGGCTGCTCTCCCCCGATCACCTGCTATTTTCAGGCTAACGGGGCTTCACTCGTTTGCCGCCTACCCACATCTCCATGGGTATAAAAGTTACCATGCTGCGGTTTGTTGTTATTGCATCATACGATTGAATGATATATAGAATTGCTCAATATTGATTAACATAAGCCATATTGCTATTACCGTATTGCTGGACAGTAGCCTGATCTGATCCGCTCTGGGTAAGAGCGATACCATTCTTAACACCAACTTGGCGAAGATCAGCTACGTTGAAACTGCCACTTTGTCCAATACCGTTATTCTCAAGACCGAGATCATAACGCTTGGCGGCATCTATAATGTTGCCTTCACCAATCTGAGTTCCTAAGAACTTATTATTATCGCCATCAAGTTGAGACAGGCTTAGTCTATTATCTTTGACGTACTGGTATGTTTCTGCAGTGGAATTATTAGTTCTGAATTGTTCTACAACCAAAGACTGGCCAGATCCATTTTGATTGGCATCAGCATTAGTGTAATCAGCATGATATTGTGTGATTGCAGCATAGTGAGAACCAGCACCAGTCTGTGATACAACAATAGTAGAGTGTTCAACGCCTGCATTTTGTTTCAGGTAAGCGTTGCTATTATTTGCCAATTGAGTTCCACGGACGGTGGAATGGCTGGCCAAATTTTGATCAATTGAAAACGTAGAGTCGTTAGCTTCCTGTTTTACCCATGAAGTATTGGATTCACCTTGATCAATAGTGACTGAGTTGCGATTACCATTTTGGACAACCCATGCATTGTTGTTATTTTGCTGCGTTACAGAAATTTCTGAATCAATGCCTTGTTGGTAAGCAGAGGCGTCGTTATCTTTTGTTTGAGTTATTTTGATATTAGAGTCAGTAGAAGCACGTTGCTCAGCCGTTGCTTTGTTGCTATTCCCTTGATCAATCGTTATGGTTGAATTTTTTGTGTCTTTTTGATGTGTCTTGGCATAGTGGTTATCGCCAGTTTGTTCGATAACAGCTAGAGTACCTTCCAAAGCTTCGATTTGTTTGACCTCTGCATTGTTTTTATTCATGTTTTGAGTTACCTCAGCCTTAACATTATTAGTTGATTGCTGAGTAACTACTGCTTTGTTTTCATTACCTGACTGAAGTACATTTGCTGAATCAGCTGCCTGAGCCAAACCAGAAGTCAGCATGATAGCTACAGTAAGTGTGTTTAGCGTTGTTTTCATTATTATCATCCTTCGTTTATTTGCAGAAACTTTCCGGACAGTTATAAGCTGGCTACGGAAAGAGTTTTACATTTTTATTTAATTAAATCGGTACACATTGACTTGGCTGTTGCCAATATAAGCAAGTCCGGTGACAAGCCCATAACCTTCTTGAGTTAAAGTGGTTGAATTATTGTTCCCTATTTGAACAATGGTTGCCAAGTTAAAAGCGCCATTCTGATTTATGCTGGCATCATTTGAGTTCCCGTATTGCTGGATTGCAGCGTAGTTCCATGAACCTTGTTGAGTGATTTGAGCATTATTCATATTTCCGTATTGTGTAATACTTGCAAGGCTGTTATAGGCATCAATCTGGCTTAATGAAGCCGAGTTGCTATTGCCAGTCTGTATAACGCTGGCCGAAAGCATTGAACCATTTTGGTTTATTGAACTTTCGTTTTCAAAACCAGATTGCTGGTTGACAGCAATGTTACGAAAACCTGCTTGCTGGATCAATGAGTTGTTATTTGCTCCGACCTGGCCTGAATGAGCTGTATTCAGTTGACCTTGTTGATTAATTTTTGAACTGTTATTTGTCCCCGACTGATAGCTTTTAGATCGATTAAGTCCTGATTGTTGTACGTCGCTGGTATTACTTCTGCCGTTTTGATATGTGAATATATTTTGTACAGAAAATGCGTCAAACGCATCCAATTCGCTAGATTGAGAAAGCTCGGATTCAGGGGCAAGATCGTAAATCTGAGCGGCATAAACAGACGAAGTGAAAAATGTAGTCAAACAGCTAATGGTCAAATTTTTTTTAATTCTTGTATTCATGTTAAATTAACTGCTTACCAAGTGGTCTGGGCCTGATTATGCGTCAATAATTTGTCGATATGTATAGCCAAAAAGGGTGAAAAAAATGTTTAATGCTAGTACTTTTTCACGAGAAGGTTTTTAAGAAAACCTTCTCATAGTATGAAATTTAATCAAATGGCAGGTGCTACTTCAGCTAAATATCGTTGAAGTGTTTCTGATTTTATATCTTCTCTATTACTGAGAGACCAGTTATTCGTCTGAATACCCGCAGCCACAAGATGAATAACCGCTGCTTCAATAGCGGCCATTAAGCTCAGCTGAATAGGTTCATTGGTGGTATAACCCGCTTCGGTCTCCAGTAGTTTTTTGTAGAACACATACTTGTAGATACCAGCCTGAACTTCGTTAGACAGAATGGTTTTTGTGACATTTACGCTGTGAAGGATTTGACCACTGCGGACATCAACGGCGCGCAGGTTAACGGTTACCTGATCCATGCGATACTTTTCTGATGCGCCAATGCCCAGGTATTTAAGCCCTGCACCGCCTGTTCTGGTGTTGGTTTCGTAGGCGATGATTCCACCTTCTAACAATACATTCGCAGGTATGAGCCCAGGCAGGCTTTCCCTGTTGTTCTGTGTATCAAGAGCCCTGATAATTTTTCGCTCAGTAAGGAGATTCTGAAGCCCTTCCCGTTCCAGTGGGATAAACCAGCCAGAATCCCGTAATGCTGTATTGAGCATTGCGGTGGCTCCTTGCGTGACTACCGTGGAGAAACTGCTGTTGGGTGATTCTCTATATTGGCCGGTCTGATCATTAAATGAATAGACGGAGGCGATAATTTTCCCTTTGGGCGCAGGAAGATTGATTAAATCCTGATAAGTGCTTGTCCTTGGCATTAAGGTTGGACCCGCATTGCCTGGTCCAAAAAGATCGTCCTTCACCAATCCGGCACAGCCAGTCATGAGGATCAGGCTAAACAAAATTCCGAAATATCTGAGCATGATAACAACCTGATTATATCTATTATTGTGTCGCAAGGCTGATAACACTGGATTCCCCAGTTGTTGTGTCCGTTACAGTCACCGTGAGTGAGCCACTGCCATTATTGATCAAATTGATCTTGAAATTACCAGATGTCAGTGTTTGATTAACCTCGGTGTCTCCAGCTGCGTTCCCTAAAATATCGTTTAAAAGCTGAGATTGCAGGGTACTGGTAAAACGATCCAGGTCGGATTGTCGGGGGATATCGAAATTATTGTTTGAAGCGGTATGATCATTTTGCGACTGGGCATTGTTTAATAAATAGGCCCCATTGCCTGGATTGCCACCAAAACTGGGGTTAACAGGAATATAGACAAGTTGTGAGGCTTGGGTAGTCAGGCTTGCGGTGGCCAGCATGATGCCGATAAACCAGGCTCGGGTTTTTGTTCTTTTCATAGCTCATCCTCTGCTAGATCTGGGTTGGTTTGAAGGGATTGCATGATCTTTATGTATTGAAGGCGATCATTAACGATTGATGCTGCACTTTTGGCCTTTTGCAACATCTTGTTGCGTGCCGGGCCAAGAAAGGTGTTGTATAACGTTTGACGATTCCAAATGATCTTGATCTGACTGCTGCGAGCAGGGTCAGGAAGCTCTTTTAGAATGATATTGAACTCATCTCTTGGGGTGAGCAGACGCCATTCCTTACTGAAGGTTTTATAAAAGCGCCTGCCTTGTGGGGTTAAAGTTTGATTTATTAGCAGTCCCGACAGGCTCACCTCGGTATCTTTTTTTTCATTTTGAGACTTGGAACCAGCTGCGACCGTTAGAGAAACCAAACAAAATATGACAGCAAACAACCATATTTTTTTCATTAGACTGTCTCTTCTTGACTATCTTGAAATTGCGTCAGATTGCTCCACTCTATGGCTTCTGCCCGATTACGCACATTCAGTTTTCTATAAGTGTTATATATATGCGTTTTTATAGTGTTTTCGCTTAGGAATAGGTGGTCGGCAATTTCAGTATTGGTTGCCCCTGTACGCAACAGACCAAGAATTTGTTTTTCTCTTTCGGTCAGAAAGTTTTTGGGAGTAACGGTTTTAGTGGGTTTCCCGCGCTGACCGAACCCGATTAATTGTGAAACCATCGCCGCAGGCATGTAATAGCCCCCGGATTCAAGAATGTGCAGGCCTCTTATAAGGGTTCTCAGGTCATCAGAATCCTGAAATACCCCTTTCAGGTTAGGGAAGCTGCGCAGGAGGTTTTTATCGGGTAATGAAGTTGCGTTCAGCAAAGCCAGAGTGGGCTGAGTCTGGAAATTACTGAGGGATGTTAACGTTTTCTGGAGCACATCCTGAGAAATATTGGTTTGATCAATGATGGCAACAGAGAATTCAGGTAAAGGAGACCTGGAAAAATCATCCAGAGTCACTTGGACAATATTGAAGTGCTCGGATAGTAAAGACAATAAAACACGGCTTTGCATCGTCTTCTGCTCAGAGAGCACCAGAATGGTAGTTTGGGGAGTCATGATTTTTTACTTACCGGTAGTAATTTTTATTTTGTGCTACTCAGGCAGGTGCAGAGAAGAACATAAAGGACAGTGGTCCGTCAATAAAAGATAATAATTATTAGTAAAAAAGTACCATTTTGAATGATTTTTAATCATGAGGAGCTGCCTCAATAACGTTTGAAGCAGCCTTTTTACGCTTTTTATTTATCGTAATGGCTCACCAGTGATTTCAGCAGGTGAAAATAATATACACTGCGGCGATCCCAGCCTCTGATCGCACCTTCTGCCAGAGTCAGCTCCGGGTGTTTAACATACGATCCTGATCAAAAAACTGCTTTATGCCCAGACCATCACGGGTTGGGCAGGCACCAGCAGGGTTGTTAAAGGAGAACGGTTGAGAAAACCCGAGTCAGCATGGATGCAGGAGTTATTGTCGGCAGGTCAGTGTTAAGTCCTACAGGCTCTGGCTTTCCTGAATTCCAGAAAAAATGAAATAAGTTATCCGGTCTACAGGATGTATCGGGTCAAAAAGGCTATTCATAATAAGGGTTTGGGTCATTGATTAGTATACTATTAGAATACGCTCCACTGACTGATGAACGGAAGTCAAGAGGCTGTCCGAGAATAGCGCCCGTCTAGGCGACCCCGTAGCGAGGATTGCGAGA
>NZ_JAHHPM010000233.1 GCF_024606345.1 Endozoicomonas sp. YOMI1 | reverse complement strand
ACCAATTTATCGCAACCGCAGTAGGGCAGACTATTCTCGGACAGCCTCCTACTAGAAGATGATGTGCCAGTTGAGGTTGTCGCAAAATCCGGAAAAACGGTCTCAATGTAGGTCGGTTCGCATGCGCACCCACAGGGCATAAAAGCCGACTCGTGACCCCACCGCCATCCCCCTATGAAACTCAGAGATCATGGTGCATGGCGGTTGGGGTTCGGGTGTTGGCTATTATGCCCTGCGGGTGCCTTTAGGAGCCGACCTACACGGAGAGACCCACCTTCAGGTTTCGCGACAGCATCCAGTTATTGAGAGATCAGTTCTGCATACCTAAAGTTGAAGATAATGTCTTCAGAACAGCCTTAAGGGTATTATTATTGGCTTTCAAAGAGCCACCCAGGTAAGCGAATTCCAGCAGTGCCTGGCCTGGATCCCAACCGTGGTAAAGGCGGTAAATAACACCCACCACACCGCCACGCTGAGTGCCTCCGACGCAGTGGACATATACCGGAGAAGGATGGGCATTTAATTGTTCAGCAATGTGGCGGACTTGACTTTGACCAAGGCTGGCATTCTTGTCAAAGGATAAATCAACAACTTTAATACCCACACTTTCCAGCCATTCACGTTCTTTATCAGCAGAGGTGATAGCAAAGACAGTTTTTATACCGAGTTTGGCAAGGCTGTGGGCACCATCAATACTTTCCAGTTCACCTCCCCGGTAGAAGTGATCGTCATAACGAACCAGCCAGGTTTTCAAGCCATCTCTCTTGCCAAGAACCTCATAAAACTGATGGTTCCATTCATCAGCTGTTGGCGGAAGGGCTCCGCGAAAACCGCATTCATAAGCCGTGACTCTGTTCAGTCCCCAGTCGCAGGCTTCCTCATGGTCGGTAAGGGCACTTTGTGAGAACATATTGAGTGCTAGGAAAAACAGGGAAGGGATCCAGAATCGACGAAGCTTGAAAAAGTACATCACACTAACCTCAATCATTGCTTGACAGGGTGTTCTTAAAACTAGCACATCGTTGTTTTTTTTCTAAATTAGCTAATCATCTGAGCAGCCTGAAACTCCAAATCCTTTCGACATAATATTCCAACCACAGCCACCTCCTTTTTTTCGCGATACTGCCGATGCAAACAGTCTGAAAAGGCCTCAGAAAGCTTCATGACCAAAGCACTCAACAAAATTGCCAGCCCCATTTTAGCGTTGACCATGTCGGCATCAGCTGCGGTGAGCCGGGCACAACCCTCAGAGTCGTGGTATCAGCAGGTCTGGTGTGAAGGGATGGATGGTAAAGTAGAACACCGGCTAAAAGACGGCCGACGTATTGACTGCCTTACCGTTCAATACGCCATTGAGATTGAATTTGCCCGAAAGTGGCCGGAGGCAATCGGTCAGTCATTAAACTACAGCATGCTGACCGGAAAAAAAGCGGGCATTGTTCTGATTCTCAAAAAGGCAGAAGATCAGGCACACTGGCAACGACTGCAGACCGTTATCAAACACTACACACTGCCCATCAAAATATGGAAACTGGGCCCATGATCAATGGCGCTGAGCCCAGATAAAAAACTCACGATTACCATCACCACCGGTAATCGGACTGTCAAAGTAACCTCTAACCTGTAAACCAAGCTCAATGCAGCAAGCTTTGATTGACTGCTCAACCTCTGGATACAATCCCGAATCCCTGACAATCCCTCCCTTACCCAGACCACCCGGCCCCACTTCAAACTGAGGTTTAACCAGGCTCAGCAGCTGCCCTCCCTTTTTTAGCAGAGGCACCAGCGACGGCAAAATTCTGGTTTGGGAAATAAACGACACATCCATAACCGCAAGATCAAATCCCTGTTGCTGATCCGTATGGTCAAGCAGCGCAGCAGGCAATGCACGGGCATTCATCCCTTCAAGACAAACCACTCTGGGATCATGACGCAGCGACTCGACCAGCTGGCCATGCCCCACTTCAACCCCGACGACTCTGGACGCCCCCGTCTTTAAAGCACAATCCGTAAACCCGCCGGTAGACTGGCCAACATCAATCACGGTTGCTCCTGTCAGGGATATACCTGATATCGCCAGTGCTCCGGCCAGTTTCATCCCGCCCCGGGAGACAAATTGGTCAGCCTCATCCTGACAGATATCAATCTCAACCCAGTCAGGGTATTTCTGACCCGCCTTGCCCGGCGTTTCCCAGCCACCTGACTGCCGGACTTTCACCCTGCCTTCACTGATTAATCGCTGGGCTCGACTTCGCGAAGAAACTTTACCCTGATCCACAAGAATAAGATCGAGTCTGCGCATAAAAAAACTTTAAATAAAAACGACAACTGATCCGGCATTATACACCAGTCGCAAACCAGTTCAGGTAATGCCGTGGCCATACCCACTACGAGGATTTAACTGAAATCTGTCAGGGTAATAATACCAATTCCACCATCACATATACTGAAACAATTAACGAAAGCCCGCTTCATCCATGCCTTTATGAGCCGTTTTCCACTGATGAAGTGCCAAACTGGCGACCTTATCTATTTTATGCATTACCTCATGCGCCCTGCCTTCATCCGCTATAACCCACGGAGCAGTTATCCCGTGAAGAAGATCAACCTGAACCTTTTGCGACATAGGCCACCCTCTTTTTCTCTGAGAATCCGCTTTGCCTGAACCAAGAAAAACGTCCGCCAATTGTTCATAATCGGCTCGACGCTTTCGACGTATTTCAGGGCCTGGGTTGTGAAAACTCTCTCCCAGAATCTCACTGACAATTGCACCCATATCTTCTCCTGCTGAGTTCACTCCTGAAAACTCATGCAGCAAGGTAAGAAAGATGCGAGGTCTTATCAAACAGGCAATCTGTAAGGCTTCTTTCAGACTGATATCATCCGGTAGGCCTTGTGCTATTGCTCCCTTCTTTTTGGATGCATCTTTATTCAATCGATTAAACGCAGCAATCGTCCTCTCTGCAGTCAAACCATCCACCCTGGCATTCAAATCTGAAAATTTCATCAGCAGATCATCAATGATTTTCATTAGTGCGACAATGTCTTGTTTTGAGCATCGATCATTTCCTGAGAGTCCGGGCGAAGGATCATTAAGCGTCAAATCAGTGCTACTTTCTTCCTTCATTGAGCCACGACAGTAAAGTGCCCCCGCGGCAAAGCCAGTCCCAAGGAAACAAAGCGTAGGGAGAGAAATCATACCGGTGCAAACACCAACACAGACGGCCACCCCTCCCAATCCATCACACCAGGTTTTATTCTCCCGGTAAGTGCTTTCAACAACAGGCAACAGCTTTTGGGTCGCAGGAACACAAACATCCCACACCCAGGCTCTCGCTCTCTGAAAACGGCCGACTTCCCCTGCGGGGGCGGGCTGCGTCAGATTTCGTGAACCAGTTGTTTTGACGCCTAACGCTTTCATACCTCACTCCCCTGAAAATCCAAGAGCAGCTGGATGATTCCAACCGTTATTGGAATGACAGACACAAACCGAGTATTTAGAGTGATAAAAGGAATCACCAGTTCCCCTGTTTAATCACACACACCGTCAAGTAAGCGTAAAATATCAGCGGACTCATTCAGAAAGCTGATCAACAATTCAATAACTGGCCCTTGAGCATTCCTTTTCTGACCAGCTCGTTACCAACATGGGTCCTGGAATGAGTTTGATGTGTACAATCTCCGTTCACCCTGAGCGGAGTCGAAGGGTGATTGGCACAGTCTTTATTCAG
>NZ_JAHHPM010000232.1 GCF_024606345.1 Endozoicomonas sp. YOMI1 | reverse complement strand
TTGTGCAACAACAGGATAAGATTGCGGCTGGGCGCAATCTATCCTTATTCGTTAGATTCGATCCATCAGGAGGTGAGAATGAAATTAGAAGATTACCCCTATCAAGGGGATATAACAGTAATCAAGAGGTTAAACAAACCTCTTCCTGTATTTATCAGGTTTGGACATTTTCAATCTGAAACAGGTGAGCCGTCAATTAATTGGGCAACCGGCGAATATGAAAACGGTATCTGCGTTGTGCCTGCTGAAATAGTAGACGGCAAAGTTACCCCGCATAAAGACTGGATTGAATACCTGGGAGATTCATGGGATATATTCAGCGAGCGTACCGCTTACGTTTTGACCGGAAGGCTGTCAACCGTAGGGATGGTACAGGGTCAGCGGGAGAGCCGGTGTTGCAGCCCAGCAGTATCGTTGTGAGAGGTATCCAGTCTCCAAAGGTAACTGTGGGTATGGAGATTGATCTAAGAATCTAACACTGTGCTTATGCGAATCAGATTCGCATAAGTGACATAACCATCGTACCCAAAGAAAGCAATTTTTTTTAAAACCGCTTAATTCAGCGGAGGGGAACTTTTGTACCATGAAAACCGAAACTAAAACCAACCAAACACTGGTGCGGGCAAATCTCACCAGACTGGCCAGACAAGTGGCCTGAGGCAAAAAGGAACTTTTGTACCATGGAAACATCTAATAAAGAGCCAACCCAGTTACCTACAGAGCATGACGTTCTTGTCAGGAATGGTGGTAATTATGTCAGGGATTGAGTGGATTACCGTTAAAAAAATGGCCGAGGAAACCGGCTACACAGAAAAAGCTATCCGGAAAAAAGTCTCTAAAGGTAACTGGCCACAGGGCCTGGTATGGCGTCATGCCCCGGACAACCGTTTATTATTCAGTAAAACAGGTTACAACAAATGGGCAGAGTCGAGGCCGCTGAGTTAGTAAAAGGGATTGCCGGTGTTGAAGTACACGGCAACTCTCTCAGAATTATTTTCTCCTACAAAGGGGTTCGCTGTCGCGAATCCCTAGGGCTGGCCCCAACCAAAAAAAATGTTAAATTCGCTGTCGGCCTGAGATCGACAGTACTTCATGAAATCAAAACCAAATACTTTGATTATCAGGCAAGATTTCCTGATAGCAGCAATGCTGCCCGGCTGGGTCGTACTGACACCCTTAAGGAAATCAAGCTTGAAAAGCTCAAAGAAAAATATCTCCCCATCAAAGCGGCCGATATTGGCACGCAGACATTAAGACGATACAAGGACGGGTTGAAAGTCTGCGTCACATTACTCGACGGTGAAAGCATGGTTTCCTCTTTGACGCCTAAGGATATATACCGGCTTCGTGCCGACCTGATTGCTACCCGTAAACCCGCAACGTTGAATCATTACCTCGCCTGCCTGCGTGGAATGCTGGAGTTTGCAGAAGCAAATCGTTACACCGATCTCAAACTAAGCGAGTGCTGTAAACGGTTCAAAATTGGCAAGTCCCAGCCCTATCCACTGGAGCTGGAGGAGTATCAGCGGATCATGAATGATCCATTGCTGCACCCGTCCCACAGAAACCTGATCACTCTTTCTGTATACACCGGTCTACGGACAGGTGAAGCCAGAGCGTTAGCCTGGGAAGACATCGACCTTGAAAAAGGAACGATCAAGGTACAAAGAAACATCGCAAAAGATGATGATGGCGAATTTTTCAAGCTCCCCAAAACAGACAGCATCAGGACCATATACCTGTTACCGCCAGCACTCGAGGCGTTGAAAGCCCAGCGACAATATACAAAACTGTTTCCCGTCATCGATATTGTGATCCATCTGGACAAGCAGGCCAGGGAAAAGCAAACGGTGCGCCCTGTCTTCAGGCCGACCACTGCCCTGCCCCATGAAAACCACCACGCCATTGATTCAGTCTGGTACTCAGAAAGCTCATTGAGCAGCCAGTGGCGAAATATCCTGAAAAGGTGCAAAGTCACCTATCGCAGAATTTACCAAACACGCCATACTTTTGCCAGCTGGCAACTAACCGCTCATGGTAACATTGCTTTTATTGCCGATCAGATGGGTCACACGGATTACTCCATGCTTGTTAAAAAATACGGTCGCTGGATGAACGCAGAGAGTCAAAATGAGGTGAACCGTATCTGGCTAGCACTAGAGAACAAGGGTCATACGTCGTGTAAAGCCGCGAAAAACTGCCCCAAAAATGCCCCATAAACTCAACAAAATTGCCTAACATATTGATTTAATGGATAAAATAGACCTCTCCAACCACACTCCGATGATGCAGCAGTACCTGCGCATCAAACAGCAGCACAGGGATCACCTGGTGTTTTACCGGATGGGTGATTTCTACGAGCTGTTTTATGACGACGCCAAAAAGGCTGCACACTTGCTGGACATTACCCTGACCAAACGAGGGCAATCCGGTGGCGAACCAATCCCCATGGCGGGTATTCCATACCATGCGGCGGAGGGTTATCTGGCCAGATTGATCCGGTTGCGTCAGTCCGTTGCCATTGCCGAGCAGATTGGTGATCCGGCAACCAGCAAAGGGCCGGTGGAGCGTCAGGTGGTTCGTATTCTGACCCCCGGTACCGTCAGTGATGAAGCTTTGCTGGATGAGCGTCAGGATAATCTGCTGATGGCGGTAAACCAGCGGAAAAACCGCTATGGGCTGGCATTTCTCGATATCAGCAGTGGCCGGTTCAATGTACTTCAGGTGACGGGTGAAGAGGCATTGCTTTCTGAAGTTGAGCGCCTGAGCCCTGCCGAAGTATTGCTGAATGACGACCGCAACTGGCCTGAGATATTACTGCGTCGCCCCGGTGCCAGCAAACGCCCCCCATGGGACTTTGATCATGAGAGTGCTGTTGAGCAATTAATCCGACAATTCCAGACGCAAAGTCTTGATGGCTTTGGCTGCAGCCACTTAACACTGGCTATTGAGGCGGCTGGCTGTCTGCTGCAGTATGCCCGGGAAACACAGCGAATCGCTCTGCCCCACATTCGCGCCCTGGCACAGGAAAACCGGGAAGAGAGTGTGGTTCTGGATGCCGCCAGCCGGAAAAATCTGGAACTGACCACCAATATGAATGGCGGCCGGGAGCACACGGTAGCCGCCGTGCTGGATCGCACAGCCACGGCCATGGGCAGCCGCCTGCTCGGACGATGGATCAACCGGCCACTGCGCAATATTGACAAACTGCAGGCCCGCCAGTCAGCAATCAACGCCCTGAAAGATGGCTGCCATTTTGAGTCCCTCTACCCCATTCTCAAACATATTGGCGACATTGAACGTATTCTTGCCAGGGTTGCCCTGAAGTCAGCCCGACCACGGGATCTGGCACGGTTAAGGGATGCCCTGCAGCAACTGCCAAAACTGCAGCAACAACTGGCGGTGATTGATAGCCAGACTGTGCATCAACTGGCAGAAAGCATCAATGAACACCCCGGGCTCGAAGCTTTATTAACCCGGGCCATCATTGAGAACCCACCTGTTGTGATCCGTGATGGAGGTGTGATCGGCGAAGGTTATGACGCCGAGCTGGATGAGCTTCGTTCCATCAGTGAGAATGCGGGTGACTATCTGGTTCAAATGGAATTACGGGAACGTGAGCGTACGGGCCTGCCCAGCCTGAAAGTCGGTTATAACCGGGTACACGGTTACTATATCGAGTTGAGCCGCCGTGAATCCGAAGGCGCCCCGGTAGACTATATTCGCCGCCAGACCCTGAAAAATACTGAACGCTTTATTACCCCGGAGCTGAAAAAGTTTGAAGACAAGGCGCTGTCCAGCAAAAGTCGTGCGCTGGTCCGTGAAAAAGCACTGTACGATGAGCTTCTGGACAAACTGGTGGCGAGGCTGGAACCGCTTCAGGAGTGCTCCATGGCACTGTCAGAGTTGGATGTGCTGAGCAATCTGGCTGAACGTGCTGAGACATTGAATTTCTGCCGTCCTGAAATCCTGCAGAGCCCTGGTATTGAAATTATTGAAGGCCGCCATCCGGTTGTTGAGCAGGTTTTGGATGAACCGTTTGTGGCGAACAATGTCACCTTCAGTGTTCAGCGTCGTATGTTGATCATTACCGGTCCCAATATGGGCGGTAAATCCACCTATATGCGACAGACGGCACTGATTGTTCTGCTGGCTCATATTGGCAGTTTTGTACCTGCATCCCGGGCTCGCATTGGTCTGGTGGATCGGATTTTTACCCGCATCGGCTCCTCGGATGATCTGGCCGGTGGTCGTTCAACCTTTATGGTGGAAATGACGGAAACCGCCAATATTCTTCATAATGCTACCGAGCAGAGTCTGGTACTGATGGATGAAATCGGCCGCGGAACCAGCACCTTCGATGGGCTCTCCCTGGCTTGGGCCTGCGCTCAATATCTGGCGGATTCAGTACGGGCATTCACGCTGTTTGCCACCCACTACTTTGAGTTGACCCAGCTACCCGAAGAGTGCAATACGGTGGTGAACGTACATCTCAATGCGACCGAACATGACGATCGCATTGTCTTTCTCCATGCGGTGCAGGAAGGTCCTGCCAGCCAGAGCTATGGCCTGCAGGTGGCACAACTGGCCGGGGTGCCCCGACATGTTATTAACCAGGCACGACAGAAACTGGCCATGCTGGAACAACAGGAACCCGTTCCACAGGTTGTTGCAAAACCATCCGGAAAGGCTACTTTCACACCTCAGGCTGATCTGTTCGCAAGTCCTGAGCCACACCCGGCCGTTGAAGTTCTGGATAAAACAGACGTGGATAACCTGACACCCCGCCAAGCTCTGGAGCTGCTCTATACGCTCAAGGGACTGGAAAAATAATATAATTGTTCTTATACCCTGACCGGTATAAGTTTATGGTCATCCCGGCTATCCAGCGGGTTTACAACTCTGGTAAACTTGCCCGATGTTTTTTGTATTGCCTCAGGTTCTGTTAAGAGAACCTGACATAATGTTTCAGGTCACATTATGAAATGCTTTCGTGAACTAAGTTTTTGTCACGAATATAACAGCAAAACCGGGCGGTACTTTTTTTCAGTCAGATCAAATGGAGTTTAACCACCATGGCTTTCGTAGTGGGTGAAAACTGCATCAAGTGCAAATACACCGATTGCGTGGAAGTCTGTCCTGTGGACTGCTTCTATGAAGGACCAAACTTCCTGGTTATTCACCCGGATGAATGTATTGACTGTGCTCTTTGTGAGCCAGAGTGTCCGGCAAACGCTATTTTCTCCGAAGATGAGGTTCCCGACGATCAGCAGGAGTTCATCGAACTGAACGCCGTGCTTGCGGATGTCTGGGATAACATTACCGAGAAGAAAGATCCTCTCCCTGATGCGGCAGAGTGGGATGGCGTGAAGGGCAAGCTGGACCAGCTGGAACGCTGAGTTCAATAGCAAAAAAAGCCATGAGGGTTACCCATGGCTTTTTTATTAGCAGTAATTCAATGACAGACCATCAATTAAACAGGGACTCTCCTGACAACCCCTGCTTTTCAAGAATAGAGCGAAGCCGCTTCAAAGCCTCTACCTGAATCTGTCTTACCCGTTCACGGGTCAGACCAATCTCCCTACCAACTTCCTCAAGCGTACTGGTTTCATAACCCCTGAGACCAAACCGACGGGCAACGACCTCTCGCTGTTTTTCTGATAACTCACCTAACCAGCGGTCGAGACTGTCATTAAGATCCAGATCCTGTAACAGTTCTGCCGGGTCAGCACCTTTCTCATCAGAAATCGTATCCAGAATGGATTTATCAGAGTCAGGCCCCAGTGGCGTATCAACCGAAGTCACCCGCTCATTGAGACCGAGCATCCGCTTTACATCAGCCACCGGCTTATCCAGCAACTCGGCGATTTCTTCCGGGCTGGGATCATGATCCAGCTTCTGGGTTAATTCCCTGGCGGCCCTGAGATAGACATTCAGTTCTTTAACCACATGAATGGGCAGGCGAATCGTACGGGTCTGATTCATGATCGCCCGCTCAATCGTCTGTCGTATCCACCAGGTAGCGTAGGTTGAAAAACGAAATCCACGTTCAGGATCAAATTTCTCAACCGCACGAATCAGACCAAGGTTACCCTCTTCAATCAGATCAAGCAGTGTCAGACCACGGTTGACATAGCGCCTGGAGATTTTAACAACCAGCCGGAGATTACTTTCAATCATCCGGCGTCTACCCGCTTCTACCCCTTTTCGGGCAAGGCGGGCATAGTGGACCTCTTCCTCGGGGGTGAGGAGAGGTGAAAAGCCAATCTCATTCAGGTACAGCTGGGTTGCATCAATGGATTTGTAAAACCCATCATCTTCTTTTCGACGACTGGTATTAACCGGAGACACAGCCGCAGGCTGTGGCTTATCGATATCATCGTTTTCGTCAACCACTTCAATGAGGTCACCGGCATTTTCATCCGGGCTCAATTCATCCTGTCCTTGGATTACATCGTCAGCATAACTGCTTAGCTCTGCGTCATCCCTCTTCGATGCCATAAGAGTTAGTCCTATCCGAAAGTCCCACTCTATGCCGGGCAACCCGAGGTTGCACCGACACCCGTGAGATCCCTCTACTACAACAGCCACTGACCTTCGTCATCAGCGCCCTGGAAGGTACCCCATCGGGTCGACCGGTTTACCATCACGCCGAATTTCGAAGTGCAGCTTAGGCTCCGTCGTTCCTGTAGAACCTATTTCGGCTATCTTCTGGCCCGCTTTAACTGAGTCTCCCTCTTTCACCAATAGATCCTTGTTGTGCGCATATGCGCTCAGATAGCTACTATTATGTTTCAAAATGATCAGCCTGCCATAGCCGGACAGGTCGCTTCCTGCGTACACTACCTCGCCACTGGCTGCTGCCTTTACAGGCTCTCCTAATTCGCCGCCAATATCAATCCCCTTGTTAACAGGCATTTTGAGTGAATAAGCGGAAATAATTTTTCCGTTCGCAGGCCATTGCCAGCCACTGCTGCTGAAAGCGGTACTTTTTGGCGCCGAACTCTTTGCTGTATATTTTTTAACCGGAGCGTAGCTTTTGGCGATTGTTTTCTTCGGCTGCCTGACTGGAGTTCCTGAAGAAGTAGTAACCCCGGACCGGTGGATAGACAAGTTTATTTTCTGGCCCGGATAAATAGTATAAGGGCTTCGAATATTATTCTTTTGGGCCAACTCTCTGAAGTCTCTGCTATAGAGCCAGGCTATTGAATAAAGAGTTTCCCCTCTCTGGACAATATGCTGACCTGAGGTCACCTTCGGCGGCGATCTCAGGTCAGTAACCGTAACCCTGGCCGGGTCATGGCTGCAACTTGCAGTCAGCAGGCAGGCGATTAGGAAAAGTATTTTTTTTGAGCAATCACTCAAATTAATCAGAGTGATTTTCATGAAATCCAACACTTTATCAACTCCACTACCCTGCATGCCCACAAAAATCATTTATTAAATAAAAGAATATAAAAATTAATCCATGGTTTAAAATATTATACCGATATCAGTATTTTCGCCTATATTGGCGCACTTATTTAGTGCTTTTTACTATCCACCCACTCAATCATCGCCACCAAAGCAATGGCAAAAATCATCAGCCCAATAGATTCAACCAGATAAGCAGGCTGCCCGGTAATTCCCTGATAATTCATCGGAGAAACATTAGCCTGAATCAGTGGGACCAGTTCCCCGGAACTGTTAACCCGTGTTTCCAGCGTTTCCTTCCATGGCCAGACTTTGCCCAGAGCCCCGAGCATCAGGCCGGTCAATAGTGAAATGGCCAGATCACGGTGCTTTTTTAACAGCCATGACAACACATGGGAAAAGCTGAGCAAACCACCGATACAGCCCAGGCCAAAAACGATCAGTACACTGAAATTCAAACTCTTTACGGCATCAATTACCGGACCATACAACCCCATCATCAGTAGAATAAAGCTCCCAGAGATGCCTGGCAGAATCATGGCGCAGATAGCAATGCTACCGGCAAAAAACAGCGTCACCGGCTCTGGCTCAAGACTGGTTGGGGTTAACACACCCACAGCATATGCGATCACAATACCAGCAATCAGAGTGATGATGGTCGCGGCATGCCAGTGATGAACCTGACGAATCATATGCAGCCCGGATACCAGAATCAGACCAAAAAAGAATGCCCATAGCATCTCTGGATAGGTAGCCAGAAACCAGGTAATCACATGGGCAAATGACAGAATACTGGTCAGCACACCACCAAACACACACACCAGAAATGTGCCGTCTATCCTCTGCCACACACCGGCAACACCCTCGTCACCAAGTACTTTCAGTAACGATGGGTTAACACTTTTCAATGCATTCAACAGCCGGTCATAAATGCCAGTAATAAATGCGATGGTTCCACCAGATACTCCCGGCACAACATCGGCGGCCCCCATGGCCATTCCCCTGGCGATGAGGGCAAAGTAAGAAGAATAATTTGACATGTTCTGACCTTTGGAACAGAGGTTAAATAAAAAAGGGCACTCAATGCCATCAGCCATCCCGGACTGACTACTTTTTGTTTGGGCACGTTGTAAAAAAGAATGCAATGTCTTTTTTTATCAAGTATCAGCGTATAACACCCGCCAGCAATGGTACAAACCGGACAGCTTCCAACACCTTGCGCTGATACTCATCTCCGTTTCTGGTCACCAGTACAAGATCCTGAAAGTCGCTTCTTCCAACTGGAATTACCAGCCTGCCACCTTCCGGAGACAGCTGACTCAACAACGCTGCAGGAATTTCTCCGGGTGCCGCCGTGACGATAATTCCATCAAATGGACTTTCCTCTGGCCAACCCATACCACCATCGGTATGACGAAGCCGAACATTATTCAGAGATAGCCTGGACAGTCTCTGCTGTGCCTTCTCCTGCAATGGTCTGATACGTTCCACGGAGTACACCTTAGCCACCAGCGAAGCAAGCACAGCGGTCTGATAACCGGATCCGGTGCCAATTTCCAGCACCTTGTTCCGTTCACCCTGAGCCAACAGCACTTCCGTCATTTTGGCCACAATATACGGCTGGGACAGAGTCTGATTATGACCAATCGGCAATGCTGTATCTTCATAAGCACGATGTGCCAGCGCCTCATCAAGAAAAAGATGACGGGGAATGGTGCGAATGGCATCCAGAACTTTGCCGGACTGAATACCCTGATCCAGCAGACGCTGGATCAGTCGCTCTCTGGTCCGGCGTGACGTCATACCGATACCATCAATTTCAAGATCCCTCATACACAGACTCCAAGCCAATCCTCCATCAGTGATAACGTTGCATGGCCGGTCTTATCGTATTGCAATGGGGTAATGGATACATAGCCAGAAGCCACCGCATGAAAATCAGTCCCTTCCTCTGCAACCAGGGGCTTACCAACACCGCCGATCCACCAGACCGTATTGCCACGGGGATCGGTCATTTTTACCGGGGGCTTTGACGGGTGACGATGGCCGAGCCGGGTAATTTTCATGCCACGGATATCTTCATAACCACAGGCCGGCACATTGACATTGAGTATCGTGCCTTCTGGCAAGACCTGATCATCAAGGCGCAACATCAAATCGTGTAACACTCTGGCGCTCACTTCCATGTGGTGATCTTCTTGACCACAGGATGAAATAGCGATTGCGGTTTTTGCCAGCATGCGTCCTTCCATGGCAGCAGCCACAGTCCCCGAGTAGAGAACATCATCGCCCAGGTTTGCGCAACTGTTAATACCGGAAACTACCCGTTCCGGCAGGCGGCCAAACAGCCCACTGGCGGCGAGATTGACACAATCTGCCGGTGTCCCGTCCACACTGAAGAACCCATTGTCGTGCTCTTTCATACGCAATGGCCGGTTCAAAGTGAGGGCATGCCCCCTGCCAGAACAGTCATTATCCGGAGCCACTACCCAGCATTGACCGTGTGATTTCATGGTGGCAAACGAAAGGGCCAATCCCCTGGCGGTAACGCCATCATCATTGGATAGCAATATGGTCATAGTCCATCAATCCTGAATTAATCCAAGCTTTTCTCAAGCCCATTGTCTTGACCGGCATGACTCTTTTCACGACTGTTTTTCACGACTTTTTCAAGAGAATGGTTTTCTTCATAACAATCAAACAACTCCCTGATTACAGAAGTTGCAAAACAGCCCTTTGGCAGCCGGAAGCGCAATGCCAGTGAACTTCCTTCCGGACTGCTTTCCCACAACCAGGTGAACTGCTGGGGCATCAGGCGGTTAACTCTGCGCTCCTGCAGCAAACCGGCCCTCTCAAGTCCATCACACAGCTGGGGATATCCGGCAGTGACAGACTGTTCGAACATCAGCACCTGGTCAGTCACTTTCGATGATCCCCTCCCCCACAGCGGTGAAGTCGGGCTTAATTCACCATTGCCCAGACGGGTGATCATGGTTTCATCCGGCACTGCAAAAATCAGGCTATTACTATCTGGAAATCCTAATGCATCTCCGGAAAGGTATTGGTTCCAGACACCGTCAATGACCTTTTGCGACAGAACCCGGTTAAACAGCCAGGATCGGGCTGCAGACAGATAGACTGATCGTTTATTACGCTGAACCCTGAATTTTCCAGCCAGCATATGGACGGCTTTTTCAATATTACGTCCGTCATGACCAAAACGCTGTTCACCGAAGTAATTAGGCACCCCTTCACGAGATATCTGCTCTAAACGGGTATTAACCAGTACAGGATCAGCGTCAATATTCCGCAATGTAATACAGAATTCATTTGCCTTCAGGGCTCCGGTTTTCAGTTTTTTCCGGTGGCGTGCCTGTCGAATGATCCGTATGGTATCACTCTCCAGTCCACTCCAGTCGGGATCAGCCATACCAGGCAGGGAAACACAAAACCATTGACGTGTAATTCCATGACGATCTTTTCTCCCGGCATAACTCACCGACTGTCTTCTGACTCCTGCATGTCTCGCCAGAAGCCCTGCAACCCAGTCGGTATTCTCACCTTTTTTTTCAATCAGCAGAAATAGGTGTTCACCTTCACCTTTCGGCTCAAAAGGCAGTAGCTCATCAACCAGAAAATCTTCATAACAGGACTTGAAAAGACAACTACCCAAAGGACCGCCAAAGGCATAATACCAATCAACGCAGTAATCGGCAGGCATCGGTACATCTGCATCCATGATGCGCACTCAACAAAGCAAAATTTACAACAAACAATACCGAGTTTAACGCAGTTATTGAAAGGTAATACCGAAAAATAACCATGAGTGGTGGGCCTCCTGTCCAGAAGGCTGCATGTTTTGGGTCATGACCCCAGATCTATCAACAGAACGACGGCGTGCACCGCAATACCTTCTTTTCTACCGGTATAGCCAAGCTTTTCTGTGGTGGTCGCTTTGACGTTTACCAGAGATGGATCAATCCCCATGTCTTCGCTGATATTCTGCCGCATCTGATCAATGTGCGGTGACATTTTAGGAGACTGGGCAATGATGGTACTGTCCATATTCACTGGAGCCAGGTCGTGCTGTTCAAGCAGGGCAATAACATGACGCAGTAACTTGCGACTATCAATGCCAGCATAACGCTCATCAGTATCGGGAAAATGCTTGCCAATATCACCCAGGCCTGCTGCTCCCAGCAGCGCGTCGCAAAGGGCATGGAGCAGCACATCGCCATCAGAATGCGCCACCAATCCGTGGGTGTGAGGGATTTTCACCCCCCCCCAGAACAATATAATCACCTTCACCAAAGCGGTGAACATCAAAACCATGGCCAATACGCAGACCAATACGCGGACCAATACGCATCAAGTGACCTCAATAAGTTTTGACTGCTGTTCCAGGTATAGAGTGGCCAGAGCCAAATCAGTTCCCCGGGTCACCTTAATATTATCGGCATGCCCTTCCACCATGACGGGCTGTTTGCCAGCGTATTCAATGGCACTGGCCTCATCCGTTACCGGCATCTTATCCGCTATCGCTTTTGCCATTGCATCGTGCAGCATTCCCAGACGAAACATCTGGGGTGTCATTGCATGCCAGAGCCCCTGACGGTCTACCGTTTCGGACACAACATCATTGCCTCCGGCCCTCTTGATGGTATCGGTAACCGGGCTACCCAGCAGACCTCCGACAGGGTGATCATGGAGCTGATTGATCAGCCAATCTATATCGGAGCGGCGAATGCAGGGGCGGGCCACATCATGAACCAGAACCCAGTCATCAAGATTGGCAATATCCAGTAGCACTTTCAGACCATTGAGTACCGAGCGGTAACGCTCATCCCCTCCCTGAGCAAGGAGAACTCGCGGATGTCTCAATAGTTCGATGGACTGGTGATACTCATCATTATGATCAAGAACCACCACTATCTTTTCCAGCCCGGGAAAATCCAGCAATCGCTCCAGAGTATGCACCATCAGAGGCTTGCCCTTGATTTCTAGGTACTGTTTGGGAATATCGATATTCATTCGGCGGCCAACACCTGCTGCCGGAACAACCGCCCAGTAACGAACCGTGTTCATGGTTTCTACGCTACTCACTCTGACACCCTTAATTTGAACATCCAGAAGCCCGCTCAGGAACGGCTCCTGACCAATACAGGAAAAATATAATCCCCTTTAATCGTAAGTCAGAAAGAACGTTTCATCACTGCGGATCATACCCAGCTCCTGACGCGCTCTCTCTTCAACCGTTTCCATCCCCTGCTGTAGCTCCACAACCTCTTTGGCCAGCAGACGATTACGCTGGTACAAACGTTCATTTTCCAGCCTGAAACGCTCAAGGTTATCTTTTTGTGTCAACATTTCAGCCAGACTGCCTTCACCAATCCAGAGCCTGGTTTGCAGGTAAACCATCAGCAGTGACAACAGGGCTATTGCCAGTTTTTTCATCATCAGTTCCGCTTTAAACCGTCACTATCCAGCAGTATGGACAACACCAGAAACAGGATGCAAGAAGCTGGGGTATCAATAGAGACTTAACGATGGAGTTTAACAGGAGTACCTGTGGTTTAACATATGATCAGTTATTTGAACTGTTTCACATTAATGAAGGTCATTAACAAAAAGCCAGGCATCAAAATAAGCAACTCAAATGATCGTTCTTACTATCTTGGATATTTATGACCGAAAGACAGCTCTCTACACCCAAGAATGCTGTGCTATCTGTTGAGTTCAACCTGGTACCAGCTACCCATCGCCCGTAAGCCAAAGACCCGGGAGTTCGGAATATGCCGACTGGCAACCCCATTGGCAGTACCAACAGCTATACCACCCCGGCTGCCACCACCAGCCTGCCCGTGAAAAACAGAACCAGCACCCGCATCGCCGCCGCTTCCAGCCAAAAGCCTTTGCTATTGCTGGATCTGCCAGAGCTACCCATGAGGCACATACTGGGTTTTTTAGGGGACCGTGATATAAAGGCCATGGCACAGACCTGTTCGTCTTTGTTGACTAAAATCCGCGCAGAGCACCTGCTCGCCAGAATCTGGTTTAAAAAGTTCGAGCCACGACAGCAGCAGCAATTCATACAGATTGCCAAAAACATCAGCAACCATGAACTGAAAGCCTGGCTGGGGCAGTTTACCGGGAATGAAACGCTGATCAGCACTATTTGTGGCCATTCAGCCGGGAAAGTAACAGACGACGATATACCGGCACGGGAACCACAAAAAGGGAAATATTTCCCGCAAATCCTGTTTTACACAGTGGGCCAGCTGATGGTCAACTGTCGTACTTTCCATCCGGAATTGGCAATATCCATCAATTGCATCCCCTATACTGCCGCATCAGCGACGCTCAGCAACGATGCCCGCTATCTGGCGACCAACAGTTACACTCGCTGTGGTCCGCGAACTTATGGCAGAACGGAAAACTCCACAAGGCCCGCAGAGATAGCTATTCCCCATGAAGCCAGGGTCCTGCAGATCGCCTTCAGCGCTGACAACCAGCATATATTGAGCCACACGGCTTCGACCGCGAAAATCACCAGCTGTAATGCCGACGACAGCTGGACAGAAAAACTCATCATTTCTGATAGATTTATCAGTTCGGCGACTTTCAGTCCCGACAGCCGCCATGCAGTAATGGTCAGGAGTGGTCGCAGGGCCATAATCTGCTCAATGGATAAGACTGGCCGCTGGGCAGTGACAACAACAATGAAACATAAAGGGGATGTTCTTTCAGCAAAATTCAGCCCTGACAGCAGCCTGATAGTCACCGCCAGTGACGATCACACGGTGAAAATCCATGGCCGTGATATCAACGGCAACTGGCTGGAGCTGGCCACTCTGAACCATAATGGCAGAGTCACTGCAGCTGAATTCAGCCCTGATGGCAAACATATAATGACCATTAGCAACGACGAGAATCACAATCCGGATCGCACCGCAACGATTTTCAGCGGCAACACCGATAACTGTTGGACAAAAAAAACCTATATTACCCACTCCCAAGAAATCACCTTCACTTCATTCAGCCCTGACAGCCGCCATGCAGTAACGGCCAGCTTCGATTATACTGCCAGAATCCTGAGTTTTGATACCCTCGACAACTGGCAAGAAAAAACCACTATTAACCATACACGGCGGATTGCCTCTACCAGTTTTAGTCCCGATAGTCACTATTTAGTAACGGCCAGTAGCGATAGTACAGCGAAAATCTACCGGTATGATGCAAACGCCAGGCACTGGTCAGAACAACAGGTTATTGTCCATAATCTAGGGATCAGCTCAGCCACGTTCAGCGCTGATGGCCACCATATCCTGACATTTTCCAGCAACTACTCAGTAATATCTCTATCTGAATGCAACGCCAAAATCCACACTCGTACGGCCAGTGGCAACTGGATAACAAGCGGCAGTTTTACCACAGAAGGCGGGGTTTACTCAGCCCAATTCAACCATGATGGCTCCCATATTGTCATCGATGCCAGAAATGATAGTGCCGCCAAAATCTATGGCTACACTGCAGATGGCAACTGGTTACACAAAGCGACGGTGCACCATCGCTACAGGCTCGACTCGGTAACATTCAGTGCCAACGGGGGCCATTTAGTAACCATTAGTAATGACGGTCAACTGGTTCAGGTCTGGCACCTTCATAAGAAAGATTTAGCGCCACATCCCCAGTGCTCTTTAAATGAACCATCGCCTCCCCCAAACAAAAAGGCCCGAAGATCTGCTTCAAAAGCTCACAGATGAAGGGCGATCGACGGATTAACTTTCTTTCAGCCTGACGGGTTTTCCCGCTTTGCCGGGCAAACAAAAAGGGAGGCTCAGGGCCTCCCTTTTCAATCAGCAGTGACTGCTAATCAGGCACGCTTGAATTCAGCAATACCACGATAAGGCGCTTTGCCTTCCAGCTGCTCTTCGATACGGATCAGCTGGTTGTACTTGGCTACACGATCAGAACGGCACAGGGAACCGGTCTTGATCTGGCCAGCGCCGGTACCTACCGCCAGGTCAGCGATGGTAGCGTCTTCAGTTTCACCGGAACGGTGAGAGATAACGGCAGTGTAGCCAGCGTCTTTGGCCATCTTGATCGCATCCAGAGTTTCGCTCAGAGAGCCGATCTGGTTAAACTTGATCAGGATAGAGTTAGCGATGCCCTTATCGATACCTTCTTTCAGGATCTTGGTGTTGGTTACAAACAGATCGTCACCAACGATCTGGATCTTATCGCCCAGCAGTTCAGTCTGGTACTTGAAGCCGTCCCAGTCAGATTCATCCAGACCATCTTCGATGGAGATGATCGGGTATTCTTCGGCCAGACCTTTCAGGTAATCAGAGAACTCGTTGGAGGTGAAGACTTTGCCTTCGCCTTTCAGGTTGTAATTGCCATCTTCGAAGAACTCGGAAGCCGCACAGTCCATAGCCAGAGTGATGTCGGTGCCCAGAGTGTAACCGGCCGCAGCAACGGCTTCTTTGATCACCGCCAGAGCGTCTGCATTGGAAGCCAGGTTTGGGGCAAAACCACCTTCGTCGCCCACTGCAGTGTTCAGGCCCTTGTCGGACAGCACTTTCTTCAGAGCGTGGAATACTTCAGCACCCACACGCAGCGCTTCAGCAAAGTTTTTGGCGCCAACTGGCTGGATCATGAATTCCTGGATGTCGACGTTGTTGTCAGCGTGTTCACCGCCGTTCAGGATGTTCATCATCGGCACTGGCATGGTGAACTGGCCAGCAGTACCGTTCAGCTCAGCAATGTGCGCGTACAGAGGCATGCCTTTATCAACGGCAGCAGCTTTGGCAGCGGCCAGAGACACCGCCAGGATAGCGTTAGCGCCCAGCTTGGCTTTGTTGTCAGTGCCGTCCAGATCGATCATCTTCTGATCCAGACCACGCTGGTCATTGGCATCAAAACCAAGCAGTGCTTCACGGATAGAACCGTTGACATTGGCAACGGCTTTCAGAACGCCCTTGCCCAGGTAACGGGACTTATCACCATCACGCAGTTCCAGAGCTTCGCGGGAACCCGTGGAAGCGCCGCTGGGAGCACAGGCAGTACCAAAGGCACCAGACTCAAGAATGACATCAGCTTCAACAGTGGGATTACCACGAGAATCGAGGACTTCGCGAGCCTTGATTTCCTTGATAGCGGTCATGAGATACTCCGGGTGAAGAATTCGGAATTTTCAAGTGAGAGGTAAGCAATACCGTAAAAGATAGGTGGCATTGTTACGGGAGCGGCAACTATACCACCGGAAAATCCTGTGTCAAAGCCTTACAAATTCGCTGGACACCGCGCCAACATTGAGCTTCGTGGATTTTTGATCGTTACTGTTAACTACTGACAATCGCCTGTTAACCATCGTTTAAACCAGGCGTCAATGATCAAATATTCATCAGGCAATAATAATAACAATATAAGAAAAATTTACTACCTGAGATACAATTCAAAAATCAGTTTTTCTGCAGTGCAGTCAAAATCAAATATGGCATCAATGATGATACTGACCTGATGGTGATTCACCGTTTTATTTATCTGGCAGTGGTCAGAAATACTGTTTGCCAGTGCTTCCATCTTTGCCATCTGATTGTTAGCCTGTTGCTCAGTATCTCCTTTATATTGTCATTACAAAGTTTGTATCCCCGGGTACAATCACCTCGCCAATCTCAAAACAGTGATCGGCAACAACTTCCAGTTCAGCGGTGGTATTTTCCATATCAGGCCTCCTGTTGAATGCCAGATGATGATAAGCAAGGTATGGTTTTCTGAAAAAACCAACAATAAGATAGATGTCTTAATCAATTAGCAATAAATAGTTAACCACTACTGCAAAGAAGAACCAAACACTAATCATCTTAAACTACTTTCACTGCTCCTTAATAATATTTTGATTTTAATAAGTTGAAAATCAAAACATTATTGGTTGATAAGGGAAAAATCGAAAATAAATTGGAACCATATTACAAATTATTGGTCAAAACAAATAAGAACCGGATCCTAAGAAAAAGGATTGGACGCAAAAACAGGAACAACCGAATCGCATTAAAAAAATTTATTCATAAACGGAAGTTATTATAGAGCAATCAATGTTTAACTCAATATCAAATACAATGGATTCAAAAAACACTGGCTATCCTCCAGATACCTCTATTGTTACCAGGTTTCTGAGCATCCCGGTTTCTGTCGCCAACGTTTTAAGCTATCTATTGTCTTCTCAAGAAAGCAGCTGCCAGCCAGAAAAAATTTCTTCATACAACATATCAGTTCGTGAAATTGACGGTTTTTTCTTAGTATCTCTTGCTTCAGACCAGGATACTCATCCTGGTGAAACCACGACAGCGGAACCCTCATCAACAGGAGATTCTGCCCAATTAGAATGCTGTTTTTCCGATGATGATCCGCAACGATTCTATTCATTCTGGTTTAATGAGAATGCCTCCCGCGGCAAATCCACTGATTACGCGCCCACATCATTAAATGTCAAGGATACATTATGTGTGGCTATTGCGGATAATAGCGATGCAGATGATCAATTTTTCGAAGAAACGATGCCTGTTAATGCCCCTGACAGCATAATCCCTCCCATGAGTCTGCACTGCTTTGAAACTAACAGTATGATTTACATTCCTGATGAGTCAGAACAACTGGATATTTATACTGTTGACATCATTAAGGGCAGTGAGCTTGCAAACCAGCTTGGCACTTCGGGCAAAGTCACCGTTGACAAAGTATTTTATCACGTAGGAACCGGTGCTATTTACGCCCAGGTAACGATCAATGGCATAGAACAGTTATTGACTCTTTTTTATATCAAGGTAGAAACCAACATCAAGCTTCCGGTCACCCAATATCAGCTGGATACGTATCTCTCAGAGACAAAAAATGAGTATGCTCCTCACTATGAATTCTTCAGGGAAGAATTAAAAAAGCGTTTTATGGTAGAGGAAGAACAGAATTTACCAGTAACACCAGATGATGCTGCATCATCCGACTGCTCTGGAGTGGATGCTGGTAAATTTCTCGATGCCGCTACCCTTAGCACAGAGGTAATGGGAACGAGAACCAGTGAAATTCAAAAACATAAATGGCGAATGAAATTATTAAGAAAAAAGATACCAGAATATATGTACCCAAAAACCATAGCACCGGTAAAATATTATTGTTGCAATCAGGGTATCAGCGGTGTCACTAATAAAAAAGGAATTGACATCATTGAAGCTGTCAAGATGAGAATGTATCTGCAGGAGAAGACATTAGTTAGCCCAGGAGGGCCACCGTTGAAACACCAGGATATAGACTCAGCACTCAAACATGTCGCGGAACAAAAAAGTGCGCTGGCGGCCAGTCAGCGTCATGCTGCAAAACTGAATATACACTTTGACAAGCCACCGGAGGTTACCTTGTCCCGAAGACAAGCTGAAACAATTAAGATGCTAAATGAAAGGAGGGTTATGGCCAAAAAGGCAGGGATTGATTTCGGAGCCCAGAAGGATATTGCAACTGAATTTACCGCATTCTTATGATTAAGCTGTGGTGATTTGGGAAGCAGTTCGGTAAATAGAACCGCTTCACCTCACAAATGGAATTTCCATCCTTAATTTAATACCAACCTCGCTACGGGGCGGACCATATAAGCCTCCTAGTACACCATTTCAATGAGTTTGAGGTGTATAATCTCCGTTCACCCTGAGCGGAGTCGAAGGGTGATTGGCACAGTCTTTATTCAG
>NZ_JAHHPM010000231.1 GCF_024606345.1 Endozoicomonas sp. YOMI1 | reverse complement strand
CCCCTGTTTAGATTTTTAAATTCAGGAGAGGCGACAACTATGTTGGCACAGGGGGGCGCAGACCGCACGGAGCTGTTGTTATGTTTGCGATTCCCGGGAATAGGAGATACAGAGTGCGAAAGTACAGAAAGAAGCCTGAATTTGTTGAAGCTGTCCAGTGGGACGGGACAGAGGATCACGCAGACAATATTGCAGACTTCATACCTGCGGAGTCCGATGCGATGCTTACCACGCACAAGGGTAGCGAGTTTCTTGACATTAAACGTGCCAGTGGTGATGTAGCTATCAGAAAAGGTGGCTGGATCATATTAAAAGGGGGCGATGTATTTCCTGTCAGCCAAGGTATGTTTGAAGCAACCTATGAACTAGCTGAGTGAACATAACCTCAAGCATCACGGGCGAAGTCCCGTGGATGCGGTTGTTATGTTTGCTTTACTCAAAGCCTTCTGCCCATGAAGTGTCGGTCATTCGTGGATCGTCGATTCGTTGGCCGAAGCAGTCAAACAGCAGTTCTTTTTTAAATATGAACGGCTGAAACAACATGCGATAAATTTTTGTTTTTGTGCCTGTCTCACTCTGCCTGAACGAACTTTCAATTAACTTTTCTTCTTCAAGCGTTTTCAAGCAATCACAGACCCTTGGACGAGACACACCAACCAGCTTGCCTAGTCTTTTCTGGCTCGGCCAGCATTCGCCTTCACTATTAGCAAAAGACGCGAGCACTATTAGCAGCAACCGTTGGGTTGGAGTCAGGTTCTCTAAATCACCTGTTTGAATTTCAACCCGAATCAATTTCAACACCCCGATTGTGTACGCAAACGAAATCATTGCTATACTGCTTCCCGAGCAATAGCTCACTTGTTTTGAGGAAAACCCGGTAGGAGGGGCAACTCCGATGATCCGGGTTTTTTCTTGCGTGACAGAAACATAGACAGCAATAAAGATAATGCAAGAAAAGACTGTCCATTATATGAACAGGTATGTCCATAGGTGAAAAAATCCTGTCCACCAATAAACACGAACAAGATAAAGAACAAGATCAAAGAACAATTTGCAATATGCGGCTTGCGTGGGCGAACATAACGCCAAATTCAGCGGCACGAGCGGAGCGAGTATCCGCTGGAATTTTTTTGGTACGCCCGGCATGGGCATGAACTGATGGGGTGAAAGTCCCCTGTGGG
>NZ_JAHHPM010000230.1 GCF_024606345.1 Endozoicomonas sp. YOMI1 | reverse complement strand
ATAGTAACTGCCCACTTAGCCAGAAAATACGATTCCATTTGGCCAACTACTTACCGTTTATGTGGGCACCGAATATATCGATACTGGCACAACAAGTTTGGCGTAAGCGGCTGGCATGAACGAGTGTGGCAGGGCCTGATAAAAGTGCATTGGTAATATCGAAACCTGCTGCTTTTGAAGTATCATACCGGCTTGGCATCACCCTCCTGGCCATACCGGTATCAGGAATAATACTTCTCTCAATCACCTGGGGTTACCACCACGAACAGGATTGAATGAGCATATGGACGCAGTTGCGAAAAAATACCGTCCCGGGAAAATCCGGGCGAATAATAAAAAAAGCATTCTAGCCGCTGCTGAACAGGAGTTTGTGACCCATGGCTTCAAGGGCGCTACCATGCAGCGCATCGCGGAACGGGCAAACCTGCCCAAAGCCAATGTTCACTACTACTTCAGCAATAAGCTCTCGCTCTATGCTGCCGTTCTGTCGCATATCCTTAAGCTATGGGATCAGAGCTTTAACAGCCTGACTCCCGAGGATGACCCGGAAGAAGCGTTGGCAGCCTATATCCATACCAAAATCATGTTCTCCCGGAAGAATCCCCTGGCCTCCAGAATCTTTGCCCAGGAGATCATCAATGGAGGTCCGCACCTCACAGAGTATTTTGGAGAGGATTACCGGAAGTGGTTCCGTGGACGGGCACAGGTATTCAAGTCATGGTCTGACCGGGGAAAAATGGATGCGGTTGATCCTGTGCACCTTATTTTTCTGCTCTGGTCATCCACCCAGCATTATGCAGATTTCTCTTACCAGATAGCCCGGGCCATTGGGAAAGATGCGCTTGAGCAGTCTGACTATGACCAGGTAACAGAGACCCTAACCCGGATAGTCCTGAAAGGCTGGGCATTACTCCAAACCGACGTTGACGCTTTTGGCAACATCGACCTGTCTCGCGTTATTCCAGCGACGAAAGGTCGATATCAGCGAAATGGAACCACGTATAAACTCGTTAATTTTCTACGTTCCCTGTTTAAATAATAGGTCTTAATTTCACCTTTACCTGAAAGTCAGAAGAGGAACCTAATAATCATTTTGAGGTCAAATGGCGGAATTTATAGTCCAAGTCAGCAGGGTTTTATTCTGAAAGCATCCGCATCAAGCCGCTACCATGCAAAGCCTGCTGGCAGAGTTGCTCAACCAGCCGGATCGAGTGGGGTTCCAAACCGCTCCAGAAGTACATTTAACGGCAAAAGAGTATCAAACCCTCAGTCTTATAGAGGTAAAGCCTCAATTCCGGATGAGGCCAAACATCTTGAAGACGCCTTTTGGGAAAAAAAACCATTAAAAGGACGTAAAATAACGTCGGCTGATGTACTTAAAGCCTATGGAAAAGAGAGGACTTCTCTAAGACGTGGCTTCTTCCTGCAAAAGCTCTGCTTACAGAACATTTTAAATGGCAATAGAAAAGTTACCCCGGATCAGGTCATTCAAGAATTCAACCGGCAACCAGGTCCAAATAATAAATATCAATTAGCGATAGCGCGCTTTAAAGAACAATGTTGCCTGAGAGGCCTGGCATTAAAAGGCCAGCGCGTCACACCGGATACGGTGGTTAAGGATTATCAGGCTACCAACGCAACACTGGAGCTGGCACGCTTTAAGGAACTATGTTGCCTGAGGGGCCTGGCGTTGAATGGCCAGCGCGTCACATCGGATGCGGTGGCTAAGGGTTATCAGGCAGCCAACGCAACAATGGAGCTGGGACGCTTTAAGGAACGATGTTGCCTGAGGGGCATGGAGCTGAATGGTCAACAGGTCACACCGGATGCAGTGGTTAAGGGTTTCCCGGATAGACCGGAAAGCAAACTGGCAATAGCACGCTTCAAAGCGGAATGTTGCCTGAAGTGCTTGTCGTTGCATGGCCAGCAAGTCTCACCGGAGGCGGTGGTTCATGATTACCGGGCAGCCAGCGCAACACTGGAGCTGGCGCGCTTCAAAGCGGAATGTTGTCTGAGAGGTCTGTCGTTGCATGGCCAGCAGGTCACACCGGAGATGGTGGTTAAGGATTTTCAGGCAGCCAACGCAACACTGGAGCTGGCGCGCTTTACGGAACAATGCTGCCTGAGAGGCCTGGCATTAAATGGTCATCAGGTCTCACCGGAGGCGGTGGTCAAGGATTATCAGGCAGCCAACGCAGCACTGGAGCTGGCCCGCTTTAGGGAAAAATGCTGCATGAAGGGCCTGCCGATGTATGGCCAGCAAGTCACACCAGAGGCGGTGGTTAAGGATTATCAGGCAGCCAACGCAACATTGGAGCTGGCCCGCTTTAAGGAACGGTGTTGCCTGAGGGGCTTGACGTTGAATGGCCAGCGAGTCTTACCGGATGCGGTGGTTAAGGATTATCAGGCAGCCAACGCAACACTGGAGCTGGCCCGCTTTAAGGAACAATGCTTCTTGAGGGGCCTGCGGTTAAATGGCCTTTGGATTACAGCGGATGAGATGGTTAAGGATTTTCAAGCAGCCAGAGCAACAATAGAGCTGGCGCGTTTTAAAGAACGATGTTGCCTGAAGGGCCTGCGGTTAAATGGCCAGCCAGTCACACCAGATACCGTGGTTAAGGATTTTCAGGCAGCCAGGGCAACACTGGAGGTGGCGCGTTTTAAGGAACTATGTTGCCTGAGAGGCTTGTTGTTAAATGGCCAGCCGGTCACAACGGATGTGGTGGTTAAGGGCTTCCCGGATAGTCCGGAAGGCAAACTGGGCAGAGCGCGCTTTAAGGAACTATGTTGCCTGAGGAGCCTGGCGTTGAGTGGTCAGCCGGTCACACCGGATGCGGTGGTTAAGGGTTATCAGGCAGTCAGGGCACCACTGGAGCTGGCGCGCTTTAAGGAACAATGTTGCCTCATGGGCTGGGTGTTGAATGGCCAGCAGGTCACATCCGATGAGGTGGTTAAGGATTTTCAGGCAGTCAAGGCATTACTGGAGTTGGCGCGCTTTAAGGAACGATGCTGCCTGAGGAGCCTGATGGTGAATGGTCGTACGGTCAAGCCGGATATGGTCGTTAAGGATTTTCAGGCAGCCAGGGCAACAACACTGGAGCTGGCACGATTTAAGGAACAATGTTGCCTGAGGGGCCTGATGTTAAATGGCCTGCCGGTCACAGCGGATACGGTGGCTGGGGCTTTCCCGGATAGTCCGGAAGGCAAACTGGGCGTAGCGCGCTTCAAAGCGGAATGTTGCCTGAGGGGCATGGCGTTGAATGGCCAGCCGGTCACACCGGATGTGGTGGTTAAGGATCTTCGGGCAGTCAGGGCAACACTGGAACTGGCGCGCTTTAAGGAAGAATGTTGCCTGAGGGGCATGTTGCTGAATGGCCAGCAGGCCACACCGGATGGGGTGGTTAAGGATTTCCCGGATAGTCCGGAGGGTAAATTGGGGATAGCGCGCTTTAAGGAACAATGTTGCCTGATAGGCCTGCTGATGAATGGCCAACCAGTCACACCGGATATGGTGATTAAGGATTTCCCGAATAGTCCGGCAGGCAGACTGGGAATAGCGCGCTTTAAGGAACAATGTTGCCTGAAGGGCCTGGCGTTGAATGGCAAGCCGGTTACAGCGGATGCGGTGGTTAAGGGTTTTAAGGCAGTCAGAGCAGCATTGGAGCTAGCGCGCTTTAAGGAACAATGTTGCCTGAGGGGTTTTCTATTGAATGGCCAGCCGGTCAAACCGGATGCGGTGGTTAAGGATTTTCCGGATACTCAGGAAGGCAAACTGGGGATCGCACGCTTTAAGGAACAATGTTACCTGAGGGGCCTGGCGTTAAATGGCCAGCAGCTAACAGCGGATGAGGTGGTCAGGCATTTCCCGGATAGTCCGGAAGGCAAACTGGGGATAGCGCGCTTTCAGGAAAAATGTTACCTGAGTGGTCTGCTGTTGAATGGCCAGAAGATCACAGCGGATAGGGTGATTAAGGATTTCCCGGATAGTCCGGAAGGCAAACTGGGGATAGCGTACTTTAAGGAACAATGTTGCCTGAGAGGCCTGGTGTTCAATGGCCAGCCAATCACTCCGGATGCGGTGGCTAAGGGTTTCCCGGATAGTCCGGAAGGCCAGCTGGGACTGGCGCACTTTAAGGAAAAATGTTGCCTGAGGGGTTTGTCGTTGAATGGTCAGCAGGTCGCTCCGGATGTGGTGATTAAGGATTATCAACGCAGTGGCAGATTGCTCCAACGCGCTATTTTTTATTCTCAACTGGCATTGAATGCGAGGAAATTGAATGGCAACTATCTGGTCAACAAGGACGTATTAGAAGCATTTAATCAAGTCCCCGGGGATCATTCTTCAAGGCAAACCAAGTATCTGATTCAAAGGCTGAAACAATCTCAAAGGTACGATGAAACCAACGAAGCTCAGGATTTGCTGCAAGAGGCCTGGCAGATCTTAAACAACGTATCGGTCAAAGGCGATGAGCAACATCGGCTGCAATGTATTTTGAAATTCATGGCTATGCAGCATGAACTGTCAATTGATCATCAAAGCGTGTCAGCAGGACAGGTATCGCAATCCATCAAAACACTAAGGCGCTCATTTCAGAACTCACGCCTGCATTTCTTCTTCCTGGCACACTGCTATATCACCAGCCAGTGGGTTAATGGACGACAAATCCAAAAGGATCAGGTTCTGAAGTGTCTTCAGAATTTTCCTGAATCAAGCAAACTGCGCCATGCTTTAGGCTGCTGGTTTGAACAATGCAGCTATGAAGCCAATGAAGCCAATATAGTGGATGAGTTACTGCTTAAACGGGAAGATGCCATTACCCCGGGGAGTAACAATCCGCGCGGATACACAGCCTCTGCCAGTCAACATGAGTTTTCTGTTGCCAATCCTGGTAAGGAGTGCCCATTCCCTTATCCGGTCAAGGGATACCGGGATGAAACAGAAAATACGTCTGCCACTCAGGCAGCAACCGCCACTGTGGACCACACTCTGACGCAATGGTCAAGCGGACCGGGTTTCCTGAATAAGCAGGTTCCGCAGTTAAATAGGCTCACGCTTAAAACACTGGAAATTATTCAGGAACTCAATGGTTCTTATACCGATTCCCCCATTCTGATTACCGGTTCTTACGCACGTTTTTTACAGAACCTGTGTTCAGTATTTAATGATATTGACATTATCTGCGCGACAGAAAAATCGGCCAGAATACTCTTTGAAAAGCTGCGGATACTTAACACCGACAGGGATTCAGAAATTCCCAAAAACATCATCATCTGGCCAATCCAGGGGTGTCAGGAGATTAGACTGCCCAATGCCTACAATATTCAGCTTAAAGATGGTGATTTCGGGATAAAAGCAATGGGGCTTCAGGTCAGTGTTGACCCCAGAGTAGCCCATGAAAATGCTGCACTATTGACCGCTCATGTCCCTGGTGTTGAGAAGCCGGTATGGTGTTTGTCGTTTGCTGAAGAAACCAGGTTACTGAACGATACGCTGGAATACCTCACTGAGAACCTTGATCCGCTAACAGAACGGTTACAAAAAGGGGCAGTATTTGCCTTACCTCGAACCCTTCTTTTTAACAACCCTCAAAATACCAATGAGCGTATTTATGGCTTGATTTTACGCTGCCTGCTTACTCTGAATAAAGCCAGGCAGTTTATTGCCCTGCACTCTGAAGGAAAAACCGGAAAACCTGACTGCCGGACTCACCAGCTGCAAAAAGAACAACAACGGCTTTATGCACTTACTGAGAATCTGCAAATGAAATTGACCAGCCATGTTTGCCGTACTGATTTTGAGCACAGGGTCAACGACTGGCTATCGACAAGTCAGCCTGTTAATGATTACCAGATCAATAAGAAGGAATTTATCAAAGCACTGCTTGCGATGATGCACGCTTAATAACTGAGATCCGTATTGGACTTGATGGCCCGCTGCGGGCTATCACTAGCATGATGAGCGGTCCACCTCCCGTCCCCTCAGCGCAGGTCACTATGAATGGAACCTAATAATTATTTTGCGGTCAAACGGCGGTGTTTATTGTTCAGGTGTGCAGGGTTAAATTATGAAAGCAACTTCATCAACCTACTCCCACCCACAGCCTGCTGACTGTGTTGACCAACAAGCCGGCTCAAGCGAGAGTCCTGACCGATCCAGAAGTACATTCAACGGTAGGGAAATCTCAAACCATCAGTCTTGTAGACAAACAGCCACCACTGTGGATGAACGTAGAAGCATTGAGGTTGCCTTTTGGAAAAAAAAACCATTACAAGGACGTCAAATCACCTCGGCTGTTGTACTTAACACCTATGGAAATGATATAACGTCCCTCAGAAGTGGCTTCTTCCTGCAAAAACTTTGCTTACGACACATGCCATATAACAATAGAATAATTACCCCGGATCAAGTCGTTCAGGAATTCAACCGACAGCCAGATCAAAACAACGAGTACAAATTAGCGATAGCCCGCTTTAAAGCGGAATGTTGCCTGAGGGGTCTGCCGTTGAATGGCCAGCAGGTCACACCGGATGAGGTGTATAAGGATTTCCTCGATAGTCCGGGAGGCACAGTGGAGATAACCCTCTTCAACGCAAAACGTTACCTGAAAGGTCAGTCGTTGGCTGGCCAGCAGGTCAACCCGGATGATAGTGCTGACGGATACGCAGCCTCTGCCAGTCAGCGAAATGCTTCTGTTGCCGTTAGAAGAGAGCCTTCCTTATCGGACCATCAGGCTCCGCAGTTAAATGCGCTAACGCTGAGAACACTGGATATTATGCAGAAAATCAATGATTCTTATAGCAATTCCACCATTCTGATTACCGGTTCATACGCGCGTTTTTTACAAAACCGCTGTTCATCATTCAATGATATTGACATTATCTGCACGACAGAAGACTCTGCCAGAACACTCTTTGAAGAGCTGAGCGCACTTAACCAAGCACTTTACGCTGACAGGGATTTAGGAGCCTTGAAAACCTTTCACATCTTTCCAATCCCGGGATGTCAGGAGACTAAACTATCAAAAGCTTTCTATATTTATCCTGACGACAGTGATTCAGGTATGAAATCCTTGGCACTTATGGCCTTTTTTGACGACAGAGTAACAAATGGAGATAGAGTACGATTGGCTATTCCTGTTCATGGCGTTGATAAGCCGGTATGGTGTTTGTCGTTTGCTGAAGAAACCAGATTACTGAACGATAGTCTGCAACACTTCATTGATAACCTTAATCCGCTGACCATTCAGTTGCTTCAAGGGACGGTATTTGACATACCCGGAACCATTCTTTTTAACCTCCCAAACAACAGCAAGGAGCGTATTTATGGCTTGCTTATGCAATCTCTGCTTACCCTGCATAAAGCCAGGCAGTTTATCTCTCTGCTTTCTGAAGGAGAGCATGACTACCAGCTTCAAGAGGAACAACAACGCCTTCATGCACTTGCTGAAAATCTGCAAACGAAATTGAA
>NZ_JAHHPM010000229.1 GCF_024606345.1 Endozoicomonas sp. YOMI1 | reverse complement strand
CTCAATTTCTCGCAATCCTCGCTACGGACGCTTAAGTCCGACAGGCTCCTGGAAAGCAGGGACCCCAAAGAGGGTTGCGGCTGGCTTGCACCAACCAGAAATCTGATAATCCAGATTTCAGTAATTCTTTCTATCGCTTAAGCAGACAGAGAAGACATGTCGATAGTCAGACCCGGCCCCATGGTAGAGGACAGGGTAACTTTCTTCATGTAAACGCCTTTGCTGGAAGATGGCTTCAGCTTCTTCAGATCAGCCAGCAGAGCTTCAACGTTCTGCTTCAGGGCAGCCGCTTCGAAGTCGATCTTACCAACACCTGCGTGAATGATACCGTTCTTGTCAGTACGGAAACGAACCTGACCAGCCTTGGCGTTCTTAACTGCTTCAGCAACGTTAGGCGTTACAGTACCAACCTTAGGGTTAGGCATCAGGCCCCGTGGTCCCAGAATCTGACCCAGCTGACCAACAACACGCATCGCATCCGGAGAAGCGATCACTACGTCGAAGTCCATCTGACCAGCTTTAACCTGTTCAGCCAGATCTTCCATACCAACCACTTCAGCACCCGCTTCTTTAGCGGCTTCAGCGTTAGCACCCTGGGTGAACACAGCGACGCGGACGTCTTTACCAGTACCGTTAGGCAGTACAGTAGAACCACGAACTACCTGGTCAGATTTACGAGGATCCACACCCAGATTGACAGAAACTTCGATCGTTTCCTTGAACTTGACGCTGGAGATCTCTTTCAGCAGGCTGGCAGCTTCTTCAAAGCCGTATGACCTGGTAGAGTCGATCTTTTCAGCAATCAGCCTGGCACGCTTTGAAATCTTAGCCATTACTCAACACCCTCCACGATCAGGCCCATGGAACGAGCTGAACCAGCAATGGTACGTATCGCTGCGTCTTCGTCAGCAGCCGTCAGATCAGGCTCTTTGATCTTGGCAACTTCAAGCAGTTGCTCACGAGTCACAGTACCAACTTTCTCGGTATTTGGACGACCAGAACCCTTCTTCAGCTTAAGCGTCTTCATCAGCAGAACAGAAGCAGGCGGCGTTTTGGTTTCGAAAGTGAAACTGCGATCGCTGTATACAGTAATAACAACAGGAATCGGCATGCCAGCATCCATTTTCTGGGTGCTTGCGTTGAACGCCTTACAGAATTCCATGATGTTTACACCGTGCTGACCCAAGGCAGGACCAACAGGTGGGGATGGATTCGCCTGTCCAGCAGGCACTTGAAGCTTAATATAAGCTTGTACTTTCTTGGCCATTGTTAACCTCTACATGGGTCACTGCCTCACTCAACCCTCTTTCCCAAACCACTCCTATACAAGGAATCCCAACAGGAAAAAGCATCAAATTCCACGGCTACCCGTCTACAAAGCGCGGTAGTTTACAGAAATGATCCCGAAAGCACCAGTGCAAAAACACGTAAGATAACTGCAATTCACACAATCATCGTTTTTTCAGCCCAAATAATAAGAAAGGATGCAAACACAACCACACACAGCTCAATGAGCATAATGTGTACAATCTACGTTCACCCTGAGCGTCCTTCGACTCCGCTCAGGATGTACAGACGAAGGGTGATTGGCACAGTCTTCATCAAGGGCATGGAGTTTACGCCCTTCTACTCCGCTCAGGACGAACGGAGTTTGGAGACCCATGACAGAAGAATCCCTTCAACCGCATTGAAACCGTGTACCAGCTCGACCTCCAAAAGCACAAAACCCCGCTACCAGAAGTGGCAAACGGGGTTATGGAAACAATTTGATCAGCTTACACTTTTTCAACCTGGCCAAACTCAAGCTCTACCGGCGTTGAACGACCAAAGATCATTACCGCGACCTGGAGACGACTTTTCTCGTAGTTAACACCTTCTACCACACCATTAAAGTCGGCAAAAGGACCTTCAATAACACGAACCATCTCACCCGGCTCAAACAGAGTCTTGGGCCTTGGAGCCTCAGCGCCTTCGTGCACACGACGAAGAATAGAATCCGCTTCCTTTTCGGTAATCGGCGCAGGCTTGTCCGCCGTACCACCAATAAAGCCCATAACCCGCGGCGTATCTTTAATCAGATGCCACGAGTCTTCATTCATTTCCATCTGGACTAGCACGTAGCCCGGAAAGAATTTTCTTTCACTTTTGCGCTTCTGGCCATTTTTAATCTCTACCACTTCCTCTGTAGGCACCAGAATTTCGCCAAAATACTCTTCCATACCAAGCCGATTGATACGCTCATTCAGAGAGCGCAACACCTGCTTCTCGTATCCAGAGTAGGCATGAACCACATACCAACGTTTCGCCATGTCCTGTCCCTATCAAATCAGGCTGCTGATCATCCAGCCTAGCAGAGAATCGAGCCCCCACAAAATAAGGCCCATCACTAACACGACAGCAACCACCACCAGAGTGGTTTGCACCGTCTCCTGACGAGTAGGCCAGACAACCTTGCGAATCTCGGTTTTGGCATCCTTCAGCAACGTCCAGAAGGCACCACCCTTTACCGTCTGCAGAGCAACAAACCCGGCAACAGCCGCGATTACCAGCAGACCAACAACCCTGAGAAGGAGCGACTCAGCAGAGAAGTAATAATTACCGTAAACACCAACAGCAACCAGAACCGCCACAAGGCCCCATTTGAGACCATCCAGACGACCCGAAGTCGCAATTTCAGAATTTCCACTCATCAGCTTGATTTTCTCTATCTAGGCTTTCTTTAAAAGACCTTTAAAAAGACCTCTGAGAACAAGCATCCAAGAGCTTGATCATTGGAAATGGCAGGCCAGGAGGGAATCGAACCCCCAACCCCCGGTTTTGGAGACCGGTGCTCTACCAATTGAACTACTGGCCTAAATCACTACCACTCTGGATTGCAGAGCCGGTGAATTATAATCATCATCAACCGACCTGAAAAGCCTTGCGGCTTACCGAGCACAAAAAAACAATTGGCACCCGGAACAAGAGACAAACATCTCTCAAAAACAAAACATTTCAGTGAATACTTGCAAAGGAACGAAAAGATAAAAAACCTTTAATTTCAATATATTACCACATCAATCAGTCTTTTCAAGCGTAACTGTTTGGTGATCCCATCCAGTATTCCCGATTATCAAGGGCTGTAGCCATATTAAACTAAAGTACATGTGTCTGCAGCCCTTGGGAATC